>NZ_JBNPOK010000030.1:0-21532 GCF_050315135.1 Collinsella sp. SGI.033 | reverse complement strand
GTCCTGAGGGAAGCTGTGTCCCGTTCGGAGCTGAAATACCGGGACGCAGTTTCCCTTACAAACAGAAGAAGGCGCGCTGCCTGCGGTTGATGCAGGCAGCGCGCCTTTTGCGTTGGGCCTCGTTGAGGTTCGAAGTCGTGGCTTGCGACCTTTAGGAGCGGGCGGCTCCGTCGACGGGGAGCACGGCGCCCGTGACGTAGGAGGACATGTCGCTCGCCAGGAAAACAAAGGCGTTGGCGACATCCTCGGGCTCGCCCATGCGACCCAGCGGAATGGTGGCGATGATGGGCTTGATGACCTCTTCGGGCAGGTTGGCGACCATATCGGTCTTGGTTACGCCGGGTGCGACGGCATTGACGCGAATGCCCATGGGGGCGAGCTCGCGCGAGAGCGACTGGACCATGCCGTTGACGGCAAACTTGGACGTGGGGTAACCGACGCCGGAGGGCTGACCGTACTTGGCGACCATCGAGCTCGTGGTGGTGATGGTGCCGCCGTGGCCGGCCTCGGTCATAATCTTGGCGGCCGCCTGGTGACCGTTAAAGACGGCGACGACGTTGAGGTCCATGACCTTTGCGAACTCCTCGGCCGTGTAGTCCAAAAGCGGCGAGCGCTGGGAGATGCCGGCGTTGTTGACGACCGTGTCCAAGCCGCCCATGTCGGTTGCAGCCTGGGTAAAAGCCTCGGTCACGGCCTCGAGTGAGGTGAGGTCGCAGGAGCGGCCCCAGACCTTGGCGTCGGGATAGGCGGCCGCCAGCTTCTCAACGGCCGCGTCGGCAGTCTCCTGGCGCGAGCCAAAGACGGTGACGGCGGCACCCTCTTCGATAAAACGGCAGGCGATGGCATAGCCGATACCGCGCGTGCCTCCGGTGACGATTGCTTTCTTGCCCTCGAGCAGCATAGTGCTTCCTCTCATCGCGGGCGGTCATTCTCAGCACAGCGTAGCGGTAGCCGGAATCGACCGCGTTTGCATATCGGTGAACGGTAGCGCGCGTTACCGATGAGCGGCTCGCGCAAATGTGCTCTGCCGTTGTGCTTAGGGCAGGAGGCAAAAGGGCTCCCGTCCCACATCGGACGGGAGCCCTCAAAGCGCGTATTGCTGGGCGAGCGTTGGGTTAGTTGGCCATGACGCCTTCGGTCCAGGCCTCGACGTTCTCGATGCGCAGGACGTTGGCGACCTCGGCCACGCAGTCGACGCTGGCAAGCTCGGCGGCGGCAGCCTGGACGTCCTTCTCGAGCGCGCGGTGCGTCAGGAAGATGACCGAGCAGGCATCGCTGACGCCCGACTTGCCGTCCTCGACCTGGTTGATGAGCGAGATCGAGATGTTGTGCTTGGCAAAGATATCGACCGTCTCGGACAGGGCGCCCACGCGGTCGGCGACCTTCAGGCGCACATAGTACTTGGTCTGGAGCTCGTCCATGGGCTTAAAGGCGAGGTTGTGGCCATAGGGCTCAATCTCGGGCAGCGGAGCCACGCCGCGGCTGATCTGCTCGGAGAGCGACAGGATATCGCCCACGACGGCACTCGCGGTGGGGAAGGAGCCTGCGCCGGCACCGTAGAACATGGTCTCGCCCACGGCGTCACCCACCACGTAGACAGCGTTCATGGCGCCGTTGACCTTGGCGAGCATGTGGTCGGCGGGGATCAGCGTGGGATGCACGCGGACGTCGACGCCGGCGTCGGTGTTGCGGGCGATGCCGAGCAGCTTAATGGTGTAGCCGAGCTCGCGGGCCTGGGCGATGTCCTCGGCGCCGATGGTGCGGATACCCTGCTGGTACACATCATCGGTGGTCACGCGGGTGCCAAAGCCGATGGAGGCGAGGATCGCCGTCTTGCTGGCGGCGTCGAAGCCGTCGACGTCGGCGGACGGGTCGGCCTCGGCGTAGCCCTTGGCCTGCGCGTCGGCAAGCACGTCGGCGTAATCGGCGCCCTCGGCGTCCATGCGCGACAGGATATAGTTGGTGGTACCGTTGAGAATGCCGGCGATGGTCAGGATCTTGTTGCCCACCAGGTCGTGCTCGAGCGTGCTCACGATGGGGATGCCGCCGCCGCAGCTGGCCTCGCACTTAATCTGCACGCCACACGCGCGCGCCTTCTCGGCAAGCGTCTCGACGTGGCGGCCCAACAGGGCCTTGTTGGCAGAGACGACGTGCTTGCCGTGCTCAAAGGCGGTGGTGAAGATCTCGGTCGCGGGATGCTCGCCGCCGATCAGCTCGACGACGATATCGACGGCTGGGTCGGTAACGACGTCATGCCAGTCACTCGTAAAGGCCTCGCGCTCAATACCGGCTGCCTCGGCCTGCTCCCAGGCAAGCGCGCAGGCGCGGGTCAGCTTAAGGTCGATGCCGTAGGCGGCCAGGTACTCATCGTGGTGGCTCTTGATCAGACGGGCCACGCCGCCGCCGACGGTTCCCAGACCGATCAGACCGACGTTCACGGTGCGCAGGGGTTCGCTCATAGATAGCTCCTTCGTGCATCTTATAGATTGATTGATCAAGTAATGTTGAGTGCATTCTAGCGTGAACCGAGAGCGCGTGCTCGCCAGGCAACAGGAGTCGCACAAAACGGCACCCCCGAAACGCTGCGGAAACATTGGAAACATGCTCGCTACAAACGAACTTCCGTAACAAACTGTCAACGTTTGCGCCATAAGGTTTGCCCCGTACCGCAAGACGGCCGCACCGCGGCCAGCGAAAAAGGGGGGACACCATGTTCAACATCAACAGCACGCTCAGCCGTAGGAACTTTCTCGCCGGCGCCGCGGCGCTCGGCAGCGCTGCCGCACTCGCTGGTTGCTCGTCGGGTGGCTCGGACGGCGGCTCCGCCGATGACGGTAAGACCTTCAAGATCGGTGTCATCGGCCCTCTGACCGGCGCCGCGGCAACCTATGGCGTTTCGGCCGAGAAAGGTGCCAAGCTCGCCGCCAAGGATTTCTCGACCAAGGATCTCAAACTCTCGCTTAAGTCCGAGGATGACGTCGCCGACGGCGAGAAGGCCATCAACGCCTTCAATACCTTGTGCGACTGGGGCATGCAGGCGCTCGTCGGCCCCGTCACGACTGGTGCCGCCGTCGCCGTCTCGGGCGAGATCGCCGACGATATGCTCATGGTCACGCCTTCGGCCTCGTCGCTCGACGTCACCAAGGATAAGACCACGGTCTTTCAGGTTTGCTTCACCGATCCCACCATGGGCGCCAGCGCCGCGAAGTTCCTGGCCGAGAAGTATGCAGACGCCAAGATCGCCCTGTTCTACAATTCCGGCGATACGTATAGCTCGGGCGTTGCCGACGCTTTTGCCGAGCAGGCCAAGGCGTCCAAGCTCGATATCGTCGATACCGAGACCTTTAAGGACGACTCTTCCACGAGCTTTACCAACCAGCTCACCAAGGCCAAGGAGGCCGGCGCCACGCTTATCTTTGCCCCGATCTATTACACGCCGGCGTCCGTCCTGCTCAAGAACGCCAAGGACATGGGCTACGAAATGACCCTCATGGGCACCGACGGCATGGACGGCCTGCTCTCCGTTGAGGGCTTCGACACCTCTCTTGCCGAGGGCGTGCTGCTCATGACCCCGTTCTCTGCCGACGATGAGAAGAACGCCGACTTCGTCAAGGCATATAAGGACGCCTACAACGAGACGCCCAACCAGTTTGCCGCCGATGCTTATGACTGCATCCACGCGATTGTCGAGGCAATCGATGAGGCGGACATCGACATTACGGTCGACGGCGCCGACATTGCCGGCGACCTTGCCAAGGCTATGCGCAAGATCAAGATTGAGGGCCTGACAGGCGAGCTCACGTGGAACGACGAGGGCCAAGTCGAGAAGCCCGCTACGGCCTATGTGATTCAGGACGGCAAGTACATCGCCGCCTAAGTGCATATAACGAGACCGGTGGGGCCATGTTATTCAGGGCAGGAAAGCTTGTAACAAAACGGAAACATTACTTTCACACAATAAAATCTCTAAACTGTATAAACCGACAAAAATACGCATAATTATGGATAAATGGACAAGGCAAAAGAAAAGTTGAAATAATCGCCACTTTTCTCAACTAAAGCGTCTACTATTTTGCGAACGCCGAAGACGGCGGAGGATGGCCTGTCGGGTAACCGAAACCCGACGAGATTTGAGAGGAGAGCCGCATGTCGAGCCTCACCGGTAAGTCATTGAACCCTGTTATGAATCGCAGGAGCGTTATCGCGAGCGCAGCAGGTCTGGGGGCGATGTCCATTCTAGCTGGCTGCTCCTCCAACGGCGGCGACAGCGGTTCCGCTTCGAGCGACGCTTCGTTTAAGATCGGCACCATTGGCCCGCTGACCGGTGCCGCCGCGTCTTACGGCAAGTCCGTTACCCAGGGCGTCGAGCTTGGCTGCAAGGACTTCTCCACTAAGGAGCTGCCGCTTGCCAGCAAGGCCGAGGACGACCAGGCCGACGGCGAGAAGGCCGTCAACGCCTTTAATAACCTGCTCGACTGGGGCATGCAGGCCCTCGTCGGCCCGACCACCACGGGTGCGTCGGTTGCCGTTGCCGCAGAGTGCAGTAACGACCCCAAGACATTCATGATCACCCCGTCCGCGTCCTCCGAGGACGTCACCGACGGAAAGGATTGCGTCTTCCAGGTTTGCTTTACCGACCCCAACCAGGGCGTCAACGCTGCCAAGTTCCTGGCAGAGAAGTATGCGGACGAGAAATTCGTGCTGTTCTATAACTCCGGCGACGCTTATTCTTCGGGCATTGCAGATTCCTTTAAGGCCCAGGCCGCTGAGTCTAAGCTCGAGATTGTTGACGAAGAGACCTTTAAGGACGACTCCGCTACGAGCTTTACCAACCAGCTGACCAAGGCCAAGCAGGCCGGCGCCACCATGATCTTTGCGCCGATCTACTACACGCCGGCGTCCGTCCTGCTCAAGAACGCCAAGGACATGGGCTACGACGTCAAGATGATGGGATGCGACGGCATGGACGGTATCCTGGGCGTCGAGGGCTTCGACACCTCTCTTGCCGAGGGTCTGCTGCTCATGACCCCGTTCTCCGCCGACGACGAGAAGAACGCCGACTTCGTCAACGCTTACAAGGATAAGTACGGCGATACCCCCGACCAGTTTGCCGCCGATGCCTACGACGGCGTGCACGCGGTGGTCGAGGCCCTCAAGGAGGCCGGTCTTGGTGTCGACGCCGACCCGACCGAGGTCGCCGAGAAGCTGCCCAAGGCTATGCTCAAGATTACCGTTGACGGTCTGACCGGCAAGCTCTCCTGGAACGACAAGGGCCAGGTCCAGAAGGATCCTACGGCGTATGTCATCACCGACGGCAAGTACGTACTGGCCTAATAGGCCGCCTTACATAGAGCGGTTTTGATCCCAAGCAGGGGAGGTTTTCGCCTTCCCTGCTTGCTTGGTATCTGGGGACAACGTAACGTCCCTGTTTCATACATCAACTGGAAACCTATTCGAAAGGGGGATGTGGAACATGACGGTCTTTATCCAATACCTGGTCAACGGCCTGTCCATGGGCAGCGTCTACGCCATCATCGCGTTGGGCTACACCATGGTCTACGGTATCGCCAAGATGCTCAACTTCGCTCACGGCGATGTCATCATGGTCGGTGCCTATGTCTCGTTCTGCGCCACGTCGTATCTCGGCCTCCCGGGCTGGGCATCTGTAGTTCTCTCTTGTGTGGTCTGCACGGTTCTCGGTGTTCTCATTGAGGGTCTGGCCTATAGGCCGCTGCGCCAAGCAGGCCCGCTGGCCGTTCTGATCACGGCCATCGGTGTGTCCTACTTCCTGCAGAATGCCGCGCAGCTTCTGTGGGGCGCCACGCCCAAGAACTTCACTTCGCTCGTCACCTTCCCGGTGCCGGAGTTCTTGGCCAAGTTCAACGTAAGTGCCGTCTCGCTCGTCACCATCGTCGCCTGCCTGGTTATCATGGCCGGTCTGATGATCTTTACAGGTAAGACCAAGATGGGCAAGGCCATGCGCGCCGTGTCCGAGGACAAGGCCGCCGCTCAGCTCATGGGCATCAACGTCAACCGCACCATCTCGATGACGTTCGCCATCGGCTCCGCCCTTGCCGCCATCGCCGGTGTGCTCCTGTGCTCCTACTCGCCGGTTCTGCAGCCTACCACGGGCGCCATGCCTGGCATCAAGGCCTTCGACGCTGCCGTTTTCGGCGGCATCGGCTCCATCCCCGGTGCCTTTGTCGGCGGCATTCTCATCGGCATCATCGAGGCGATGGCGCAGGCTTACATTTCCACGAGCCTTGCCAACTCCATCGTCTTTGGCGTTTTGATCATCGTCCTGCTCGTCAAGCCTGCCGGCCTCTTGGGCAAGTACGTACCCGAGAAGGTGTAGGTGAGCGTTATGAAGTTTCTTACAGACAAGCAGACGCGTCACGACTTTGTCACGTACGCCATGTGCGTTGTGGCGTTCGCCATCGTGTTCTTTATGCAGTCTAACCACATGATTCCGCGCATGATTGTCGGTCAGCTGGTTCCCATCACGGCCTATATCGTCATGGCCATCTCGCTCAACCTCGTCGTCGGCATCGCGGGCGACTTGTCGCTGGGCCACGCGGGTTTTATGAGCGTCGGCGCCTATACGGGAATCGTCACCGCCGTCGCGCTGGAGAGCGCCGTTCCGTCTGACCCGGTGCGTCTGATCATCAGCATTGTGGTCGGCGCTATCGCCGCTGCCATTCTGGGCTTCCTGATCGGTATTCCGGTTCTTCGCCTGAGCGGTGACTACCTGGCCATCGTAACCTTGGCCTTTGGCGAGATTATCAAAGAGATCGTTACCTGCCTCATTGTGGGCGTCGATTCCCGCGGCCTGCACGTGATCTTTAACATCACGGGCAATTCCACGATCGACGACCTGCACCTGCTCGAAGACGGCACCGCTATCATCAAGGGTGCCCAGGGCGCATCTGGTGTTTCGACCTACTCGACGTTCCTTGCTGGCGCCATCCTGGTTATGGTTGCGCTCGTGATTGTGCTCAACTTGGTCCGCAGCCGCACCGGTCGTGCCATCATGGCCGTGCGCGATAACAAGATCGCTGCCGAGTCCGTGGGTATCTCCGTCACCCAGTACCGCATGATCGCCTTCGTGGTTTCCGCCGCTCTCGCCGGTGCTGCCGGAGCCCTCTTCGGCGGTAACTTCTCGCAGCTCTCCGCCACTAAGTTCGACTTCAACACGTCGATTCTCATTCTGGTGTTCGTGGTCCTGGGCGGTCTGGGCAACATGCGCGGTTCCGTCATCGCGGCGGCGCTGCTCACGGTGCTCCCCGAGCTGCTCCGTCAGTTCTCGGACTACCGCATGCTCATCTACGCCATCGTGTTGATTCTGGTCATGGTCTTTACTAACAACCCGCAGCTCAAGGCGTTCTTCGCGCGCATTAAGGACCGCTTTGCTTCCAAGAAGGAGGTGGCAACCGATGCCCAGTAAGTTTGAGTTCAACAAGGGCAAGATGGTCCCGTATCCTTCTGGCGCCATCGTTCCCGACCGCGACCTGGGCGAGCGCCCGGCGCTCGAGTGCATCCACCTGGGCATTGAGTTCGGCGGCCTCAAGGCGGTCGACGACTTTAGCCTGACCATCGGTAAGACCGAGATCGCCGGTCTCATCGGCCCCAACGGCGCCGGCAAGACCACGGTCTTCAACCTGCTCACCAAGGTGTACCAGCCCACGCACGGCACCATCCTGCTCGACGGTGAGGACACCTCGGGCAAGTCCGTCTACCAGGTCAACCGCATGGGTATCGCTCGTACCTTCCAAAACATCCGCCTGTTCAACACCATGACGGTGGAGGACAACGTAAAGGTCGGCCTGCACAACCAGGAGCGCTACTCCGGCTTTGAGGGCGTGCTGCGCCTGCCGACGTATTGGAAGCACGAGAAGGCCGCCCATGAGCGCGCCATGGAGCTTCTGTCTATCTTTGATATGGAACATCTGGCAAACGAGCAGGCCGGCTCGCTGCCTTACGGCGCTCAGCGTCGTTTGGAGATCGTCCGCGCGCTTGCCACCAATCCCAAGCTACTACTGCTCGACGAGCCTGCCGCCGGCATGAACCCGTCCGAGACTGCGGAGCTCATGGCGAACATCGTCAAGATTCGCGACACCTTTGGCATTGCCATCATGCTCATCGAGCACGACATGTCGCTCGTCATGAATATTTGCGAGGGTATCTGCGTGCTTAACTTTGGCAAGGTCATCGCCAAGGGCACGGCCGAGGAAATCCAGAACAACGAAGCCGTTATTGAGGCTTATCTGGGCAAGCAGGATAAGGGGGAGAACTAAATGGCAGAGCCGATGCTTTCCGTCTACAACATCAACGTCTGGTACGGCGCCATCCACGCCATTAAGGACATCTCCTTTAACGTTAACGAGGGCGAGATCGTTGCCCTGATTGGCGCGAACGGCGCCGGCAAGTCCACGACGCTCAAGACTGTCTCGGGCCTGCTGCGCTCCAAGACCGGCTCCATCAAGTTTATGGGCGAGGACATTATCCATACGCCCGCCGACAAGCTGGTTGGCAAGGGCCTGTCTCAGGTACCCGAGGGGCGTCGTGCCTTTTTGCAGATGACGGTCGAGGAGAACCTGGAGATGGGTGCCTATACACAGCCCAAGTCCACGGTTGCCCCGGGCCTCGAACGTGTTTACGAGCAGTTCCCGCGCCTGAAGGAACGCCGTCGCCAGGTGGCCGGCACCCTTTCGGGCGGCGAGCAGCAGATGCTCGTTATGGGTCGTGCCCTTATGAGTAACCCCAAGCTGCTCATGCTCGACGAACCCTCCATGGGTCTGGCGCCGATCCTGATCGAGCAGATCTTCCAGATTGTCGAGGATTTGCACAAGGCCGGCACCACGGTGCTCCTGGTCGAGCAGAACGCGCAGATGGCGCTTTCCATCGCCACACGCGGCTACGTGCTCGAGACCGGCAAGATCACCATGACCGGCACCGGCCAAGAGCTGCTGCACGACGACAACGTCCGCAAAGCTTATCTTGGTGGTTAATCCATCCAGTAATAGGGGCGCTGACCAACTCGGTCAGCGCCCCTTTTGAAATGATCCGTTGGCTTGGTATTTAAAGTGCGACAATGCCGTGTGGAAATAGAAGTGTCATCTGGGGGTCTATCTATGCTGTACGAGTTTTGTGCCGAGAACTTTGAGCGGGTGCCGGCGGCCATTGCGGCCGGTGCGGGACGCATTGAGCTGTGCGACAACCTTGCGGTTGGTGGCACCACGCCCTCGGCCGGCGTTATCAGCGCTACGACCAGCTATGCTCGCGAGCACGATGCACGGGTGATGTGCATGATCCGTCCGCGTGGCGGCGACTTTCACTACAACCAGGACGAGCTGCGCATGATGGAGATGGACTTGGGCCTTGCCGTAAGCGCCGGCGTCGATGGCTTGGTCTTTGGCTGCTGCAAGCCTTGTGCCGGCGGATGGGCGCTCGATGAACTTGCGTTGGGCGCCCTTGTGATGGCTGCGGGCTGCGCGACCGAGGAGTGCAAGCGCGAGCCCATCGACATCACCTTTCACATGGCGTTTGACCAGCTCTCGCCCGAGGCTCAGCTCGACGCGATTGACACGCTCGCCGACTGCGGCATAACGCGCATCCTGACGCATGGCGGTGCCGCCGGCACGCCGATTGAGGACAACCTGGAGCATCTGTCGCACCTTATCGACTACGCGGA
This sequence comes from Collinsella sp. SGI.033, assembly GCF_050315135.1. Lineage (NCBI taxonomy): Bacteria > Bacillati > Actinomycetota > Coriobacteriia > Coriobacteriales > Coriobacteriaceae > Collinsella > Collinsella sp. SGI.033. The sequence goes on along the minus strand of NZ_JBNPOK010000030.1, from coordinate 11,841 downwards.
CGATCGCCTGACCATCCTTCCCGGCGGCGGCATTTCCACGGCCAACCGCGATACCGTGGCTGCGGCACTGGGCGTCTCCGAGCTCCATGGCACCAAGATCGTGCCGCTGGAGGTATAACCCGTGCCCCTGGTATTTGACGTTCAGCAGGCGAGCGGGAAGCCCGACGACAACCGGCGCCCTGGCACCGCGTGCCCCTTTTGCGATACCGAGGAACTCGCCAATATCATCCGGCGCGACGGTGACTGTATCTGGCTCGAGAATAAGTTCAAGACCCTGCGCGCCACCCGTCAAACCGTGCTGATCGAGTCGGCCGACCACGACGCAGACCTGGTGACCTATGCGCCGGACGAGCTGCATCATGTGATGCGGTTTGCCCTGGGTTGCTGGCAGCAGATGATCGATTCACAGCAGTATCGAAGCGTGCTCATGTACAAGAACAAGGGTCCGCTCTCGGGCGGTAGCCTCGTTCATCCGCACATGCAGATTGTGGGTTTGGAGCAGGAAGATGGCTATGCTTCGCTGACTTCCGCCAATTTCGAAGGCATCAATGTCTGGCAACAGGGGAGAATTGCGGTCAACATCTCAACCGAACCGATTATGGGGTTCTTTGAGGTCAACGTTTCAGCTCCGCGGGGAATCGCCGCCAGCGATGACATGCGGGACCAAGCCGAGGCGGATCTCTTCGCCGATGCGATCCAGGTAGCTCTGCGTTATATCCTAAACGAGCACCACGGTGGCCGTGCAGAGTCGTACAACTTGTTCTTCTATCACCTGGGCGGTCGGACCATTGCCAAGGCGCTGCCGCGTTGGGTGGTTTCGCCCTACTTTGTCGGCTATCGTTTGGCCCAGGTCAATGCCGAGACGACGCTCGATATCGATGCTGAGCGCCTGCGCGCGCATCTGGAAACGCTCGTATAGCAAGACTAACACCCGCGTAATGCGGACAGCCTAGCGTGCCATGGCGTCGCGGCCGGCCTCGACGCGCTTGCGCTGAGCAGCGCGCTCCTCGTCGGTTAGACGCTCAAAGAGATGCCCGATAAGCGAGGCAAGTACCTGCTGAAACAGCGTCCCGCACATGACGGGAAATACGACTTCGCCCGGAAAGTATTGCGTGGCGATGACGGCGCCCGAAGAGATGTTGCGCATGCCGCAGGTAAAGCACATGGTAGTCGTTTCGCTATACGGCAGATGCAGTGCGCGGGCGACCAGAATACCGACGACAAAGCCGCTGATGGCGAAGATCAAAATAAAGAGGGCGACTTCCAAGCGCACCGCGTTCATGTGCAGCACGTACTCGCTCATGGCGGTGGAGTTCGACGCGATAACACCCATCATCATGAACTTGCAGGCGGGCGAGAGCGCGGGGGAGAGCTTCTCGTGTCCCCATCCGCGCGTGAGTTCGTTAATCACGATGCCGAGCAGGGCGGGGATAGCGATCATGAAGGCCATGTTCTGCATCATGCCCGGCACGTCGATCGAGACGGTGGCGCCCAGCAAGAGCTTAAGCGTGAGCGGAATCGTAACGGGTGAGATAACCGAGGACGTCAGGATGATGGTGAGCGCGAGCGGGCCGTTGCCGCCGAACATGCTAATCCACATAAAGGCAGTGACTGCCACAGGTACGCTGTACTCGAGCACGATACCGCAGACTAGGTTGGGGTTGGAGCCAAAGAACAGCGACCCCATGGCATAGGCTGTTATGGGAATAAGCGCCGCCGAGACCAGCAGCGCCAAAATCAGGTGCAGCGGACGGCGGAATACTTCGGCTACCTGATGGAAGGTGTTGCTGAGGGCACCTTGGAACGTCATAAAGGCAAACAGGGTGGGGACGATGGGCTTGAGTACGCCGATCTGCTGGGGAAAGAGCACGCCGAGCGTCACGCAAATCGGAACGATGATCTGCATATGCCCCGCGAGGAACTTACCCAGTCCAACCCATTGCTTCATATGCGCTTGTGACTCCCTTTGCTCGTGAATCCGTTTTGAATGGATATGCTAGACGCTCGCATGCGTCCGTGTGGCTGAAACGCCCGATTATTTCGAGGCTATTACCGCCCTCGTTTATCGAAACCACGGCGTGCTGGACGTTGTGCGTCCGCGCCGCACGGTATAATAAATCCGTTCAACAGATCTGCCTGCCGAAGCGGGCATACACAGAGGACTCATCGCTATGAACCGTGAGAGGTATCGCGGCGACCTGCCCCTATCGGGGGTGGGCGCCTATGTCATCGCTTAAGACAACGCATCGCTGGGCGGTCGCTCAGCAAAACCCCGAGCTCGAAAAGGAGCTTTCGGCTGGCCTGGGCATACCCGGGCTGGTGGCGCGCATTATGGTTGCGCACGGCATTACATCCATCGAGGAAGGCCAGCTTTTTTTGACGCCTTCGCTCGATCGCGACTGGGCGGACCCGCTCGTTATTCCGGGTATGGCGGTCGTCGTCGACCGCGTTGAGCGTGCTATTCGCAGCCACGAGCGCATCGCCGTCTTTGGCGATTTTGACGTCGACGGCATTACGTCGACTTGTCTGTTGACCGAGGCGCTGCGTTCGTTTGGCGCCAGCGTCACGCCGTTTATTCCGCATCGTTTTGACGAGGGCTACGGCCTGTCGCGTGCGGCGCTCGACCGCGTTAACGAGCTCGCTCGCCCCCAGCTGATCGTGACCGTCGATAACGGCATTGCCTCCAAGGAAGAGGCCTCCTATCTGGAGAGCCTGGGGATCGATTTGGTGGTCACGGACCATCACGAGCCGTCCGACCAGGTGCCGCAGGGCGTGCCCCTGACCGACCCCAAGCTCGAGGACAAGGGTCCCTCGCGCGAGCTTGCCGGTGCCGGCGTGGCACTCAAGCTGGTACAGGTCCTGGGCGAGCGTTTGGGCAAGCCGTCGTATTGGCGTTCGCTGATAGAGGTCGCGGCGCTGGGCACCGTGTCCGACATGATGCCGCTTACGCCCGAGAATCGCGCACTGGTCGCCGAGGGCATCCAGCAGATGCGCGTGACGGCCCGTCCCGGCTATATCGCGCTTGCCGCACTTGCCAAGGCCGACCTTTCTACCATTACGGCCGACGGCCTGTCGTTTTCGCTCATCCCTCGTCTGAATGCTGCCGGCCGCATGGCCGATCCCAAGCTGGCGCTCGACCTGCTGCTTGCCCGCGACCCCATCGAAGCGAGCGCGCTTGCCGCCGAGCTCGAGGAAATCAATCGCCAACGCCGCGAGATCGAGGCCGAGCTTACGCGCGATGCCATGGCGAAGGTCGAGGAGACTTATGACGGCGGGCGCGCAATCGTCGTGGGCGGCGAGGGCTGGCACGAGGGCGTCAAGGGCATCGTGGCGAGCCGCTTGACCAATCGCTATCACGTGCCGGCGCTGCTCTTCTCGATCGAGGATGGCGTTGCGCGCGGATCGGGCCGCTCGGTGGGCAAGATCAACCTGTTCGACGCCGTCGAGCGTTGCTCCGACCTGCTGATTCGTCGCGGCGGGCATGCCGGTGCGGTGGGTGTGACCATCGAGGCATCCAAGCTCGATGAGTTCCGCCGTCGCCTTTCGGCCGTGCTATCGGAGCTTCCCGCCGAGGACTTTGAGGACACTGACGAGGTTGCTGCCACCGTTGATCTCTCCGAGCTAAATATCGAGACCATCGAGCAAATTTCCCGTCTTGAGCCGTTTGGCCAGGGCAATAAGGTGCCGCTTCTGGCCGCCGAGGGCGTGACGATGTGCGATCGCGCCGTGGTGGGCAAAACCGGCGAGCACATGCGCTTTGTGGCGACCGATGGTGCCGCGAGTGTGCCGGCCATCATGTTCCGCGTGCCGCAGATCGATAGGCTCATCAATTGCGACAGCGCCGTCGACTTGGTGTTCGAGGCCGTGGCCGAGCATTGGCAGGGACGTGTGAAGCCCAAGCTCATGATCAAAGATGTCTTGGTGCGCGATACCGCGGCGCCCAATATCGACGATCCGGCATGTGAGCTTCGCCGCGGCGTGCAACCGGCGGATTCTGGCCTGCGCCTGGAGTCGCGTAAACGCGAGACGCTCGCCCAGCTTTCTTATACCGAGCTCACGCGCTCGCTTATCCATAGCTTTATCGGCTCGAACCAGCCGCATCGCGCGCAGGTCGAGGCACTCGACGCGCTTGCCGACCATCAGAGCGTTTTGGCCGTTATGGGGACGGGGCGTGGCAAGTCTCTGATTTTCCATGTGCATGCCGCGCGCGAGGCGGTTCTTCGCGGGCGTGCGAGCATTTTTGTCTATCCTTTGCGTTCGCTCGTTGCCGATCAGGCCTATCACCTTTCCTCGACGATGGCCGCGCTCGGCATTGGTGTCGGCGTGCTGACTGGCGAGACCGTGGAGGCCGTACGCGATGACGTGTTCGCCGGCCTTGCTTCGGGTCGTACCGGTATCGTTCTCACGACGCCCGAGTTCTTGTCTATCCACCGCGATCGATTTGCGCGTTCTGGACGTATTGGCTTCGTTGTTATCGATGAGGCGCACCATGCCGGTCTTGCTAAGGGTGGTGACCGGAGTGCATACCTCGATATGCCCGATATTCTTAAAGCCCTGGGCGACCCCGTTGTCATGGCGGCAACGGCTACCGCGACGGCTCCAGTTGTGGCAGAGCTTGCTCGCGTATTGCCGATTACCAGCACGGTGGTCGACGAGACCGTTCGCGAGAACCTACAACTCGAGGACGATCGTGACCTTGCGAGCCGTGAAAATCGCCTGGTTTCGATCGTTGCGACGGGGGAGAAGACCGTCATCTACGTGAACTCGCGCGACCAGTCCGTGGCGCTCGCCAAGACGTTGCGCAAACGTGTGCCCGACTGCGCGACCCATATCGCGTTCTATAACGCCGGGCTTGCGCGTTCCGATCGCCGACGCGTCGAGGAGGCGTTTCGAGATGGCAGCCTGAGCTGCATCGTTTCAACCTCGGCCTTCGGTGAGGGCGTCAACCTGCCCGATATCCGCCATGTCGTGCTCTACCACATGCCGTTTGGCGCGATTGAGTTTAACCAGATGAGTGGCCGTGCCGGCCGCGATGGGCAGCCTGCCGTGATTCACCTGCTCTATTCGTCTCGTGACGCTCGTATTAATGAGCGCCTGCTCGATTGTTACGCGCCCGAGCGCGATGAGCTTGTCACGCTCTATCGGGCGCTGCAGACCATGTGGCGCTCCAATCGTGGCAAGACGGGGGACGATTCATTCTGCGCAAGCGATATCGACATTGCGCAGATGTGCCTTGCAATCGACGCGCGCACGCCGGTCGATGAGCGTTCGGTGGCAAGCGGCTTGGGAATCTTCGAAGAGCTCGGTTTCTGTCACGTTTCGGGGTTTGACGATACCCGTCGCATCGCGATGACCGAAAACCCCGGGCGCGTGCAGTTGAGCAGGTCGATCCGCTATTTGGAGGGCTTGCGCTCGCGCATGGAGTTCTCGGCTTTCCGGAGTTGGGCACTCGATTCGTGCGCTTCTGATATGCTTACCAAAATTAACCGCCCGATCGTACCGCGGACCTAGGGAAGGGGACCTCGATGGATGCCGCAGCCCGTACCGCCCATGATTCCGCCCTCCAGCCCTTTTCGGAGATGGAGCACTATACGCATGCCGATGATCTGCCGCCCGAGATTATGGCGGACAGCTACGACAAGCTGGAGCGCCTGTGCCTTAAATATATGAGTGAGGATGACTTCTCCAAGGTGGAGCAGGCCTACTGCTTTGCTGCCGAGAAGCACTGCAACCAAAAGCGGCGCTCGGGTGAGATGTACATTAACCATCCCGTCGAGGTGGCTATCATTTTGGCCGACCTTAAGATGGACTGCGATGTGGTGTGCGCTGCATTGCTGCACGATACCGTCGAGGATACCGATACCTCGCTTGCCGATGTTTCGGGTCTGTTTGGCGAAACCGTGGCAGAGCTCGTCGACGGCGTGACCAAGCTTACCAACATCGAAGTCGACAACATGGACGAAAAGCAGGCGCTTACGCTGCGCAAGATGTTCCTCGCCATGTCCAAGGACATTCGCGTCATCATCGTCAAACTCGCCGACCGCCTGCATAATATGCGCACGCTTGCCGCCCTGCGCGAGGACCGCCGCCTGTTTAAGGCGCGCGAGACCATGGATGTGTACGCGCCCCTGGCCGACCGCCTGGGCATGAGCTCTATCAAGTGGGAACTCGAGGATCTGTCCTTCTTCTACCTTGAACCCGACGCTTACCAGCGCATCGCCCGCATGGTGGCAGAGTCACGCGAGGTTCGCGAACGCTTTCTGGCCGAGACTATCAAGACGCTTACCGATGAGCTCGACCGCATTGGCCTTGAGGGTTTTCAGATCAACGGTCGTTCCAAGCACTATTGGTCCATCTATCAAAAGATGAAGCGCAAGGGCAAGGAGTTCTCCGAGATTTATGATCTGGTGGCGCTGCGCGTCATCACCCATTCGGTGCGCGATTGCTATTCCACGCTTGGTGCCGTGCATACTTTGTGGCATCCCATGCCCGGTCGTTTTAAAGACTATATCGCTATGCCCAAGGTCAATAACTACCAATCGCTCCATACGACGGTTATCGGCCCCACGGCCCGTCCGCTCGAGATTCAGATTCGAACCTACGAGATGCACGAGCAGGCCGAGTACGGCATCGCCGCCCACTGGCTATATAAGAAATCGGGCGGATCGTCTGCCTCCAAGACCAACGACGCACAGCGTCTGGACGATCAGATTAACTGGCTCAAGCACTCGCTCGATTGGGCAGCCTCTGACGAGATCACCGATGCCAAAGAATATCTGCACTCACTGAAGGTCGACCTGTTTGACCAGGAGATTTTTGTCTTTACGCCCAAGGGTGAGGTCATGGCGCTTCGTGCGGGCTCTACACCGCTCGACTTTGCCTACGCTGTTCATACCGAGGTCGGCAACCACTGCGTCGGCGCCAAAATCAACGGTGCGGTGGCTCCGCTCACGCACGAAATCAAGACGGGTGACCGTGTCGAGATCCTGACTAACAAGAGCTCCAAGCCGTCGCGCGATTGGCTCAAGATCGTCAAGACGCCTTCGGCCAAGTCAAAGATTCGCCGTTACTTCGCCGCTGCGACCAAAGACGATGACGCTGCTGCCGGTCGCGATATGCTGGCCAAGGACCTGCGCAAGCGCGGGTACGGCATCTCTACGCCGCGATCCACGCGTGCACTCAATGCCGTGGCGGAGCAGTTTAACTTCAAGCAACTCGAGGACCTGTTCGCAGCCGTTGGCGCGGGCAAGGTCGCCCCGCGCGCTGTGGGCAACAAGGTCGAGCAAATCTTGGATCCCAAGCCCGAGGAGCAGCTTACCAAGGCCGAAGCCATCGCTGAGGTCGTCAAGCAGCCTGCCCGCGGTTCCAACCGCAAACCGCAAAAGCGTGGCAAGAGTGCAAGTAACGGCATTATCGTCAAGGGCGAGAGCAACAGCGGCCTGCTGGTTCGTCTGGCGCATTGCTGTAATCCGGTGACGGGCGACGACATCGTGGGCTTTATCACGCGCGGTCGAGGCGTCTCGGTGCATCGTGCCAACTGCCCCAACGTCAAGGGTCTCATGGAACACCCCGAGCGCATGATTGACGTGGAGTGGGATGGTGCTGCCGATACGCTTTTCCAGGTCGAGATCGTGGTCGAGTGCTTGGATCGTATGGGCTTGCTCAAGGATGTCACCATCGCCATTGGCGATGCAGGCGGAAATATCCTTTCCGCCGCTACCTCGACCAACCGCGAGGGCATTGCGACCCTGCGCTTTATGGTCGAGATTTCGGACGCGAGCGGTCTGGATCCGCTGCTGGCATCCATCAGCAGTGTCGACTCGGTCTATGACGCACGACGTCTGATGCCTGGCGAGGGTGGGGCTCAGCTTAAGCGTCGCGTATAGGCGTTACGAACGCACAACGGTAATGATATTGGCTACGTTCGAGGCATCGTTTGATGCCTCGACGCTTGTAGAAGGAGGACGTGCTCATGGTCACTGCAGCTTTGGACTTAACCCCTCGGGGTACGGCTTCGATCGAGGCGCTTGTAAACGGCCCCATTCAGACCAACAGTTACGCCGTAATCTCGAGCGGCGAATGCCTGATTATCGATCCGGCCTGGGAAGGTGAGCGTCTTGTGGAACATATCTATGCCAAGCATCCTGACGCGCACGTGCTAGGCGCTGTCTGCACCCATGGCCATGCCGATCACGTAGGTGGCGTTGCCGGAGCGCGAGCCGCCGTCGGTAAGGGTTTCCTATATGAGTTAGGTGCGAAGGACGTGTTGGTATCTCGTGAGAATATCGAGGAGCAGCGAGCGATGTGGGGCATCGATACGCCCGATCCGGGCGAGCCGACGCGATTGCTTGCTGAGGGCGATACGATTGAATTGGGTGATATCTGCCTGCAGGTGATCGAGACGCCCGGTCACACACCGGGTGGCATTGTCTTGTTCGCCGCCACCGAGCAGGGAAGCATCGCCTTTGTTGGCGACACCCTGTTCCCGGGCAGCCACGGCCGCACCGATCTTGCCGGTGGCGACGAGGCGGCGATTCTGCGCTCGCTCTCCAAGCTCGCCCAGCTGCTTCCAGCCGATACCGTTTGTTTAACGGGTCATGGTGATTCGACCACTATGGCGCGCGAGCTCATGCAGAACCCTTTCATACAGATGTAGCTTTGCAGTCAGCTGCTTAAGCACGAGAAGTGTCCAAACGTCAAGATATTTTCCCCAACGGGCCGATTCCGTGGGGCAAACGGTCAAAAAAAGTCTGTTTGGACGATATTCGTGAACAAACGAACGTTTACGCTCGGGTACGCCGTGGTAAAATCTCATGCGTTATCGGAGCAACCTTACAGGAGGTTTCTTTTATGCTCGTCAACGCAGCAGACATGCTCAAGAAGGCCGAGGCCGGCAAGTATGCTCTCGGTGCCTTCAACACCAACAACCTCGAGTGGACTCTGGCTATTCTCCAGGCCGCCGAGGAGGCCAAGTCTCCGCTGATCCTTCAGTGCACCGCTGGTGCCGCTAAGTGGATGGGCGGTTTCAAGGTCTGCGCCGACATGGTCAAGGCTGCCGTCGAGGCCACGGGTGTTACCGTTCCCGTCGCCCTTCACCTCGATCACGGTTCTTACGAGGACTGCTTCAAGTGCATCGAGGCCGGCTTCACGTCCATCATGTATGACGGCTCTCACGAGGAAACCTTCCAGCTTAACCTCGATCGCACCAAGGAGCTCGTTGAGCTTGCCCATTCCAAGGGCATGTCCATCGAGGCCGAGGTCGGCGGCATCGGCGGCACCGAGGACGGCGTGACTTCCAACGGCGAGCTCGCTGACCCCGCTGAGTGCAAGCAGATTGCTGACCTGGGCGTCGACTTCCTCGCCTGCGGCATCGGCAACATCCACGGCGTGTATCCCGCCGACTGGGCCGGTCTTTCCTTCGAGCGTCTGAGCGAGATCAAGGCTCAGACCGGCGACCTGCCCCTCGTTCTGCACGGTGGTACCGGCATCCCCGAGGATCAGATCAAGAAGGCCATCTCCCTGGGCATCTCCAAGATCAACGTCAACACCGACCTGCAGCTTGTCTTCGCTGCCGCCACGCGTGAGTACGTTGAGGCTGGCAAGGATCAGCAGGGCAAGGGCTATGACCCCCGCAAGCTCCTGAAGCCCGGTCGCGAGGCCATCGTTGCCCGCACCAAGGAGCTCATGGAGGAGTTTGGCTCCGTCAACAAGGCGTAAGTAGCGGTTTAACTTTCCCGCCGGAGGCCCCGTTTCCCCTACGCTGTTTCCCTCGCGCTCACCTGGCTTCGCCAGAAGTCGCGCGATGGAATCAGCTCCGGGGAAACGGGGCCTCCTTCGTTAACTCGCTACAGGGTTACTGGGCTGAATTAAGATGGCTACTGGCTTTGCCAGAAGTCGCGCCAAGGAAACAGTTCCGGGGGACGGGGCTTCCTTCGTTTAACGCCGCAAGTTACGAGGCTGAATTATTTATTTGACTACCGCTCAGCGGTGTTGATGGCTCCCTTGTTGGGGCTTTCTTTTTATGTCGGTACAATGGTCTCGGGTTGTCGTTCTGCGTGGGAGTGGTTATGGCTGTCGTTAATGTTTTGCCTGCCGATGGAAAGGTTGTTGCCGAGGGCCCCGTTGGTTGCTCTGTTGATGTTTGTTGCGATGATTTTCGTCATCTCGACATTGGATTGCCACCTGAGATCCTTCGTCTCAAGGACGCCGGGTACCTGGCGCAGGCTGTTGCGGCTTGCGACCGTCTTTTGGAGCAGAGCCCTGATCCCTCGTTGGCCGCTTGCGTTCGTGCCGAGCGGTATCGCATGATCGAGACGTCGTTTCATTTTTCGGTGTCGCGCGATCAGGCTATTGCGATGATCCGCGAGGAGTGGCCGGAGTTTACCGAGGATCAGTTTGACGACCTGATCGATCGCAAGCGCATCGACTGGCGCTTTATCGATGGTGAACTGTTCGTTCTCGACAACTTCCTTGATTCTTTGCGTGTGTATCCCAAGGAGGTTCCGGGCCTGCGTCCCGATTCTACGGATGGAACTGCGCTGCGCAACCAGATGCTTAAGAAGATGGAATCACAGGGCGGGCTGTCGCGTGCCATTACGCTTAAAGCATCCGTGTCTGTTCCCGGTGCTCTGGAGGGGGAGGCCGTTCGCGCGTGGCTTCCCGTTGCCGCAGCCTGCCGCCAGCAGTCTCATATCGAGATTCTCGATATGACGCCGGAGGGGGTCCTTGCTCCCGCGAACGCTTTGGCGCGTACCGCCTCGTGGGTTTCCTCGGCTGATCGATCGTTCTCAGTGACCTATCGTTATCTGATTGATGCCGCTTATTGCGATATCTACGGGGGAGCGCTTCCGGCGCATCCGTGTATGGACGCGCCGCTGCCCAAGGATATTTCCGAGGACCGACCGCATATTGCATTCACGCCGTATCTGCAGCAGCTGACCGAACATGTTATCGATGGTCTCGAGGATCAGCTCGACCGCGCTCGGGCTATCTATGATTATTTGACGCATCATATCGACTATCGATATCAGCCACCGTATCTGCTTCTGGGCTCTATCGCCGATGACTGCGCGCATTCGCTTCGCGGTGATTGCGGTGTTATGGCGCTCACGTTTATCACCATGTGCCGCATCGCCGGCGTGCCCGCACGTTGGCAGAGCGGCCTGTACGTTGCGCCCGACTCGGTGGGCTCGCATGACTGGGCGGAGTTCTATACACCGCAGACGGGTTGGCTTAACGCCGATGTCTCGTTTGGATCCTCGGCACGCAGGATGGGGGAGGAATGGCGCCGCCGCCACTACTTTGGCAACCTCGATCCATGGCGCATGGTGGCAAACTGTCGGTTCCAGGCAGAGTTTGAACCCGTCTTTGACGGTATGCGTGAGGACCCCTACGATAACCAGATGGGCGAGGCCTCGGTTGACGGTCGCGGATGCCGCCAGCGCGAGATGCTCCGCACGGTCGAACTCATCGAAATGCTCGAAGTTCCATTTTCGGACTAATCTACGGAAAGCTGTGATAAACTAACTCACGCAACACGTGCCCGAGTGGCGGAATTGGCAGACGCAGTGGACTCAAAATCCACCGTTGGCAACAACGTGCGAGTTCGAGTCTCGCCTCGGGCACCATACATGCAAAAGAGCGTTCAAGGGGGTCGAGGCCCCCTTTTTCGTGCCGAACTCGCGTGAGCGCGCGGAGCGTTAAGCAAACAGGCCTGTGGCCTGTTTGTAGCGGAGCGTGGCGAGGGCGCCATGCGCCCGAAGCCCGGGGCTTCGCGAAGCGAAGGCCCTTCGAGTCTCGCCTCGGGCACCATACATGCAAAAGAGCGTTCAAGGGGGTTAA
>NZ_JBNPOK010000029.1:0-22616 GCF_050315135.1 Collinsella sp. SGI.033 | reverse complement strand
GACTGCTCCAGCAATTGCGTGGCCAAGCCCATCTCCGTCCTGAAGTCGAAGCGGACAGGCTTTCCTTCCGAATCCTTGAAGTAGGTGCCATTGAACAGCTTGGAGACCCATTTCGAGAACGAGATCTCGCTTTCCTTGTAGTTGACCTTAACGTTCTTGAACAGCGGCGTGGAAGAAAGCTCTTTTAGCATGGACAGAATGGGCCCCGGGATGCCGGTTCCCTTGCCGGCCTTTTGGTTCGACCCGTCTATGTCGCTGACAAGGTGGAACAGCCAATTGAACGTACCGATGGCGATCTTCTCGGGGACGTTCTTCCCTACAAGGGCGTTTTCGGGGAACAACAGCTTGATGAAGTTGCCGTCCGTGTCGGTGCCGTAGCCCGTGCCCGTAAATTGGCCGAGGATGGAGAAGAAGAGGCCGAGAACGGTAGGATGGTGTGAGAAATCTCGAAGGTGGTGCTGAAGCCCTCCTCCGAACTCAGGGGTAAGCTTGTCCTGAGGAATTGGGAATTTGTCTTCCAAGAACTTGATTGCCTTGGCCAGGACTTCGGTGCTGCATCTGCCGTCCTTGTCGAATATGGCCTTATCGTTTGGAAGGTCGCAGCCGAAGGCCCTCGCTGCGTCTATGACAATCTTGTCGGCTTCCTTACCACCGATCTTCGCTGCCTCTTCGATAGATAGAGGCTTGCCGAGAAACACGCTGAGCAGCCCGGTCAACAAGCCGCTTCCTGCGGCGATCCCATAGTCCAGCCTACTCGCCTTGTCTACCGCGTCGTCGAATTCGAATTCCAGGGCTTCGAAGGAATCGAGAATCGAAAGTTCATTGGAGGCTGGGCTTATGTCGAGTGTGCCGGCACTCGATACCGGGATGATTTCAAAATTGCTCATGTGCGGTCTTTCTCTTAGCGATGCGCTTTACACATCTCATCAATTATCCCACCTTTAATAACCGCCTTAGGAACATTCAGCTATATGGAGGAACTCTGGGACAATTTGTCCCAGCTGATCTCCTTAGAATCCCTCCCACTGCTGCTTGGTTGCTAAACGGAATCTTACAGATGACATTCTAAATTTACGTTTGCAAGCACCATGTCCATTAGGACCGTTGTGTTAGACCGCTTTGGATAAGTGTCCTATGCACAGTACACGCAGCAGGACCCCCAATTGCGACAATTCCATCATCAGGAAAGATGGAGGTTGCAATGGAAGACGTGCTCACCCAGCTGACGAGGCAGTTCCTCCCGCAGATGACGGCTGCCGAGAAGAGCAGGGTCCTGAGATCGCTCAAGGCGCTGATAGACGCGGAGCTTTTCGAACTCGCGGCAAGCGAGGGGGCGGAAGACGATCCCGACAGAGCCTGCCCCTGGTGCGGCTCCCCGCATTACGTGAAGAGGGGGCGAGACGGGCGCGGCCGTCAGCGGTTCCTCTGCCGAGGGTGCGCCAGGACCTTCACCGACGCCACCATGCGCATCTTCTCCACCACCAAGCTCGACAGGTCGGCCTGGATGAGGTTCGCGGAGTGCCACGTGGACATGCTCCCGCTGCGCGAGTCGGCGGAAAAGTGCGGCGTGTGCCTCAAGACGGCGTTCTTCATGCGCCACAGGCTGCTCGAGGCCATGGCCAAGCGCATGCCCGCCTTCCGCGTGGAGGCCGGCGGCGGGGCCGAGCTCGACGAGTGCTTCTTCAGGGAGAGCTTCAAGGGAAACCGCTCCAGGTCGGAGTCCGGCATGCCCAGGAAGCCCCGCACAAGGTCGCAGGGAACCGACGGGCACGAGAAGATATGCGTGCTCACCGGCATCAACGACGCCGGCGACATCTTCTACGAGATTGCGGGGAGGGGCGGCCTCGACGAGGCGGCAGCCAGGGAGCTGCTCGCCGACAAGCTCGCGGTCGGCGCGATAATCTCGACGGACCGTGCGCACGTGTACCGCCGCGTCCTGCCCGCCCTCGGCGTCGGCGCGCACATCGCCAGCAAGAGGGAGGAGCACGCCATCAACAGGGTGAACAGCCTCCACTCCCAGATGAGGCACTTCATCGGCAGGTTCCGGGGCGTCTCCACGAGACGCCTCGAGAACTACCTCGCCTGGTTCAAGTGGACGTGGTGCTTCAAGGTCCGCAGGAGCGCGGACGAGCTCGCCGAGCTCATAGTGAGGCAGGCGGCCCGCGGCACGTACGAGAAGACCTGGCGCCAGTACAAGGTGACCCCCTATCCGTTCTACGAGTACTGGATCAAGCAGGCGAAATGGGACTCGCGTGCGCGGAGGGCCATATACGGCGTGGCGTGATGTCCAGGGCGGTCTGGCGCAGCGCATCTGCGGCAAGCGCTGAAGTCGTGACCCGATGCAAAAAGCAACAGCTAGCGATATTCTTCGGGAACGTCGAAACCGTACTCACGGCATAGGAGCATGACATCGTGGACGTCGTGCTCGTCATGCTGATAGCCCAAGTGAAACAACAGCTGGCTTTCGGGGTCGATGCACGACACCTCCACCTCGCCGATGCGCCCCCTCCCCGAAAAGACCTCCCCGGGAAAACGATCTCCCTGATACAGAATATCGCCATTCTCGGCGAAATCGAAGCAATGCAGGTCGACGATGCGCCCCGCCTCGTCTTGCCACACCGTGTGATCTTCGGTGGTGAAAGATGCAGCCACCTCGGAAAACCCCTCATCAGCAATTAGATCCACGAACCTTTGGTAATCCCCGCGCTGAACGAACAGGTCGATGTCGTTATGAGCCCTGGTCTCACGCCCGACAAGCGCATCGACGCCCCAGCCGCCATCAAGATATACGCCAATGCCCGCACCTGCGGAAAGGCCGATTATCCAACACGCATCATCCTTGGTGACCATAGGAGCTCCTTCGCTTTCGCCTGCTATTTAAGCAAGAAAGATTATAGCTTGAATCTTCAAATCAAATGCAACACCTCGGAGTAGTGAATCTCGTACGGTGTTCGGTAGCCCAGGCGTTTGCGCGGCCTGCGGTTGAGCTTATCGTACACCTCCAGCACCCGCCTTTCGCTGACATCGTCTAAGGACTCGCCTTTCGGGAAGTACTCCCGCAGGAGCCCGTTGGTGTTTTCGTTGGTGCCCCGCTGCCATGGATGGTGGGGCAGGGCGAAGTAGAACTCCACCCCGATCTCGTCGGTGACCTGGGCATGGGCGGCGAATTCCTTGCCCCGGTCCAGCGTCACCGACGCCAGGGGCTGGCCCGCGAGCGACGACGGCATCCTCGCCCGCACGCACTCCGCCGTCTTGCGCCGGCATTTGCCGCCCACGAGGAAGCCGTCGCTGCGGTCCACGAGCGTCAGCAGGCATGCGCCGCCCGCCTTGCCGGCGACCGTGTCCCCCTCCCAATGCCCGGGCTCGCTGCGGAGCTCGGCCGCCTGCGGCCGCTCGGAGATCTCGTGCGTGATCGGGATCCTGCCGCGGCGCTCATCGGGCCCCCGGCGGCGCTTGCCCCTATGCCTGAGCCTCCTTTTGGCCTTGCGGCCGCCGATGCAGCCGTCGAACCTGCCCGCGTGTATGCCGCGGTAGATCGTGGTGTCGCTCACGGGGCTCCTGCCCATCTCCAAGGCGAGGCGCCCCTCTATCTGCTCGGGGGACCACTGCTGCTCCAGGAACTTTTCCCTGACCAGGTCGAACACATGCCCGTCGTCGAGGATGGCCCGTCGGCGGCACGCCTTCCTGCGCTCGTCGTAGCGCCTTTGGGCGGTCGAGGCGCGGTAGGACCGGGCGCACGAGTTACGGCTCAGCTCGCGGGAGACGGTCGACTTGTCGCGCCTTATGGCGCGGGCGATCTCGGAGACGCCCTTCCCGTCCCGGCGCATGATCATGATGTCCTCGCGCTCGTGTAGTGTAAGATGGATGTGGTGGCCCATGGTCCCCTCTTTCGTATGATGTTCTAGGCAAACACCATTCTACCGAGGGCCGTGGGCCGCTGTTCGCTGCGATGCGTTGCATTTAGAGTGAAGATTCAAGCCTTTAAGATACAGGGCCACAAAAAACGTTGAGACCTTGATTACGGAGTGTATGTCTTTCGTTATTGGGTATACGCTTTCTCGGTTTGGTTTTTTGTTTGAGGGTGAAAGCTTTTCTCATTATCCGAATCGTAATCTTCTCGAGAATAAGGACTATGTTATCGGGAAGTTATTGGAGGAACGCAATCGCTCGTTTCTTGACACAAAAATTGATCTGATTGATGCTCTCATTTCCTTTTTTAGTGGGACCAATATAGGCGGCCCATATTACTTGAAGCATTACTCGTTTGAAAAAATCTGGGAGAGCGCTGCCTTATCGTATTTACGTTCTCGTTTTCAGGGAGTTTGTAATGGACAACTTTGTTTGTCGGACTCGCCAACGGGACCTTCCGATTTTAATAAAGCATACTATGCGTTAAATATTGCAAGCCCCGGCCAAACCATGGAGCCAGATTACTATCTTTTAGACGATGGGTTGCAGTGCATCTTTGATGCCAAGTACTACTCTTCTGTTGACGATGTTGATTACAAGCAACTTGTGTATACGATGCTGCTTTCTCATTTAATCAACCCAAAAACCGGTGAGGAGTATTGCTTAGATACTTGTTCCGCATTGATCCTTCCGTCGGAAACGCGATCAAGCAGGCTGCATTTTAAAATTGATTCAAGTCAGGTTAACCTTCAAAATGGCCTGGAGATTTACGAGGAAAGACTGCCGGCAAGCGAAGTCCTTTACTACTACGTATCGATGATGTAAAGGCGATTTGCTTCAAAGATTATCCTCCCATTTCCAAGGTTAAACTCAGCTCGTTGTGCATCGTTGCTTGATGAGTCCAGTTTGAGCTTGAAAGAAATCAGGGTATTCCCAGTTAAATGCAAGGAACTATAGTCGAGTTGCCAGTAATAGCAATCTTGATTGAGTGGGACTGAATAACGGATTGCTCGAAGATCAAGAGCTTCCAATTGCATCTCTAAACAACCTGAACACCGATTAACTTTAAGCAGAACATCGCAGTTCTCAAATCGAAATAAAACGGCCTGAGGTTTCGCTTCACCGTTTGCGTAAGCGTTACAAAGGACGTAGGCCGCTACAAATTCCATCCCATACAGGTCTTCGAGCGTGGCGGATTCATTCTTCCCATAATCGTTCTTTTGATTGGGGATAACTAGCTTGGCGCGTCCAAAAGGATGCGCCAAGCTAGTTGGGCTGCTGATGGTTTCGGGCCTTACGCACGCATTGAAATTCATATGCCAAACCCCTGTCGTTGTGTATCAATGCCAGAAGAATTTTACGATGAGTACGATGGCACCTTGTCCCTACCAACGGACACCCTAGTATCTCTCAAGATCCCAAACACTTTCGTATTCTCGGTCGATATTGCTGGTGGTGTCTGCAGCTGGCGCAAGGCCGTCAAAGAACTTCGCCAGCAGTCCGATAGTTTCCTCCATTGAGGCGTCCAGCTCGCCTCCTGCGCGGATTCTGAGCAGTTGCTGGTATATTTCCGCCATTGCGTCTTTCAAGGCCTTGTAGACCCTCGTAGAGGGTCTTACGACTATCTCGTGATCCATCAGTTTGGCCATGATGAAATCTTGCTTGTCCATCCCGCTCAACTTGGCCAAATTGGTGATCCGCTCGTATTCCTCCGGGCTCACCCTGAAAGCCATGGTCTTCGACCTCTTGCGTGCAGAGTTGGGGCAGGGCATGGCTAGCCCTCCTTGGTGCACTCAAGAGCGTTGGCGATCTCGGTCTGTTTGTTCGGGAAGAGGTGGGCGTAACGGTAGGTGATATCGGTGCTCTCGTGGCCAACGCGATCAGCGATCGCCAACGCGGAGAAGCCCATCTCGATGAGCAGGGAGACATGGCTGTGCCTCAGGTCATGGACCCTGATCCTCTTGACTCCGGACTCCTTGCATCCGCGCTCCATCTCGTGCGTCAGGTAGTACTTCGTCACGTCGAAGATGCGGTCATGGGGACCAAGGTCGTCTCTGAAGTCTTCCAGGTACTCCTTCATCTCCTCGGCGAGGAACTTGGGCATGGCGATCCTTCGCACGGAGTTCGGAGTCTTCGGGTCGGTGATGGTGTCGATGCCCTTCAAACGCTGATACGACTTCGTGATGCTGAGCTCCGAGGTCTCGAAGATGAAATCGGATGGGGTGAGGGCGAGGAGCTCTCCACAGCGGATACCTGTCCAGTAGAGGACCTCGAAAGCGTAAAAGGAAAGAGGTTTGTCCATGATGGCCTCCGAGAACCTCAGATACTCCTGCTTCGTCCAGAAGTTCATCTCTCCGCCTTTCTTCGAGCCCATCTTCGTTACCTTCCTGCACGGGTTGCCCGTCAGGTCGTAGTAGCGCTCGGCATGGTTGAAGATGGCGTTCAGCTGGTTGTTGATGGTTCTGAGGTAGGTGGCCGAGTACGGCTTCCCGTTGGCGTCCTTGTGGTCGATAAGCTGGTTCTGCCAGCGGACGACGTCGATGGGCTTGATCTCGGACATCCTCATCTTCCCGAAGAAGGGGATGATCTTGTCCTTGATCATGTACTCCTTGGTCAGCCAGGTGTGCTCCCTGATTCGAGGCTTGATCTCGGTGGCGTACACGTCGACGAAGTCCGCGAAGAGCATGTCCATGGTGCCGTTGTGGACAGCAAGGAAGTCCTTCTCCCACATGAGCGCCTCGAGCTCGGTGGCAAAGCCCCTCTTGACCTTGTGCCGCTTCGCGCCCCTGCCGTCGCGGTAGAAGCACTGGGAGTAGAACGTCCCGTTCTCGCTTCTATATACGGGCATCTTCATCACCGGCAAAGAATCTTGCCTCGAAGTGGTCGGAGCGGACGCGGCCCTTGACCACCGCGCGACCCTTCTTGATCTGCTCCTCGTTCATCTCCTGGATGATCTTGTAGGCGAACCCTTTCGACATGTTCAGCCTCTGTGCGACCTGCTCGGCGTTGAGCATGGTGGGCCTGTTTTCTTCCTGGTTCATTTGTCCTCCTAATATCGTACGATTACGTACGTTTGATATGAGCGAATCATAATCGTACGCTTTCGTACTGTCAAGAAATTGCGTACGTTTGCGTACGGTGCTAGAATTACGAGGTTTAGATTTTCAGGAGGGAAGATGACGACTGGCGAGAAGATCAGGTACTACCGCAAGCTGCGCGGGCTCTACCAGGGAGAACTGGGCGAGAGGATCGGCGTCTCGGAGGGTGCGATCCGCCACTACGAGACGGATTTCAGGACCCCCAAGCAGCCTCAGGTGGAGGCCATTGCCGAAGCCCTCGATATCTCCCCGCTTGCCCTGAAGGACTTCGGGGTAGAGAACGCCCGAGACCTCCTGGGCCTCCTTCTGCAGCTGGAGGACGAGTTCGGCATCGTGCCCGCTGAGGATGGCTCTGGTCTTTCTATCGACGCGTCTGCCGAGAAGGCGCCCAAGACGGCCCAGATGCTCAAGGCCTGGGCCGCAAAGCGAAACGAGCTGGAATCCGGAGAGATCACGCCGGAGGAATACGCCGACTGGAAGGCCAAATTCTAGGAGTAAATATTTACTGAAACGCGAGCAGGTGGCTTTACCCCCGCAATTGGGAGTGAAACACCTGCTTTTCTTATGCCCGAAACCCACCATTCGAAGTGGGTTAAAGCCGATAAAATCGCTTGGGGGAGTAATTTTTTACTCCCCATTGTTGACCTGCGGTTTTGCTGAAAAGCCACCATATTTCGCCCCGTTGAGTTTCAGTTGAGTTTTGGGGTCCGTTTTGCCCCACTGGGACAGGCGACTGGGACAATTTACTCCCCCAACAAACCTTTTACTCCCCGTCCGTGGGGTGCCGCCATGTCCGCCCTGTACGGCAATTAGGAGTAAAACTTCCTAAAACAGCAGGTCAAAGCATAAAAAATACCCCCGATTTCAAGTGGAAATCGGGGGTATCTCGCTCAATTTATTCCCCCAAGTTGCTGGGGGCTTTGCGTTTCTTCCGTACGCTGCGACACTCTGCGGTACTCAGCGGACGGAAATTCGACGCCTCGAAATAGCCTTTCGACTACTCCCACTCGATGGTCGCGGGCGGCTTGGACGTAATGTCGTAGCACACGCGGTTGGCGCCGGGGACCTCGGCAACGATGCGGCCGGAAATGCGGGCCAGCACATCGTAGGGCAGCTTGGCCCAGTCGGCGGTCATGGCATCACTGGATTCGACGGCACGCAGGATGATCGGGCGCTGATAGGTGCGCTCGTCGCCCATAACGCCAACGGACTTGATGTCGGGCAGGACCGCGAAATACTGCCAGCAGCTGTGCTCGGAGTTGCGCTCGCCGGTCTGCTCAAACAGGCGCTGGTTGTAGGCATCCAGCTCCTCGCGCACGATGGCATCGGCGTTTTTGAGGATCTCGAGCTTCTCCTTGTCGACCGCACCGATGATGCGGATGGCCAGACCCGGGCCCGGGAAAGGCTGACGGAACACGATATGACCCGGCAGGCCCAGTGCCAGACCAAGCGCGCGGACCTCGTCCTTAAAGAAGTGATCAAGCGGCTCAATGAGGTCGAAGTGTACGCCCTCGGGGAACGGGATCAGGTTGTGATGGCTCTTGATGGTGGCCGTCTTGCCGCCCGTCTTGCGAGCGCCGGACTCGATGATGTCGGGGTAGATGGTGCCCTGAGCCAGATACTTGACCGGCTTGCCATCGGTCTCGAGCTGCTGCGCCACGGCGAAGAACTCTTTCCAGAACTGAGTACCGATGATGCGGCGCTTCTCCTCGGGCTCGGTCACGCCGGCCAGAAGCTCGGCATAACGGTCCTCGGCGTGAACGTGGATAAAGTCGACATCGAACTGCTTGGTGAAGACCTCCTCCACCTGCTCGGGCTCGCCCTTGCGCAGCAGGCCGTGGTTGATGAACACACAGGTCATCTGCTTGCCCACGGCGCGAGCGCCCAGCGCAGCCACGACGGAGGAGTCGACGCCACCGGACAGGGCCAGAATCACGCGGTCGTCGCCGACCTTCTCGCGGAACTCGGCCGTCATGGTCTCGACCAGGTTGTCCATGCTCCAGTTGGGCTCCAGGCCGCAGATCTCAAACAGGAAGTTGCTCAGCAGCTGCTGACCGTACTCGGAGTGCTTGACCTCGGGGTGGAACTGCGTGGTGAAAATCTTGCGCTCGGGGCACTCCATGGCGGCAACCGGGCACACGTCGGTGCTGGCGGTAACGGTAAAGCCCTCGGGCACCTCGGACACGGCGTCGCGGTGGCTCATCCACACGGTTTGCTTCATGGGCGTAGAGTTAAAGAGCTTGGCGCCGGCCGTGCGTGTGATGGTAGCACGGCCGTACTCGCCCACCTCTGAGTGGCCGACCTTGCCGCCGAGCGTCACGGCCGTGATCTGATGGCCGTAGCAGAAGCCCAGGACGGGAAGGCCCAGGTCAAAGATGGCAGGATCGATGGACGGAGCGTCCTCGGCATACACGGAGGCCGGGCCGCCGGAAAGGATGAGCGCAGAGGCGTTCATCTCGCGAATCTCATCGGCCGAGATGTCGCAGGGAACAATCTCGGAATACACGTTGAGGTCGCGGACGCGACGGGCAATGAGCTGACCGTACTGCGCGCCAAAGTCGAGTACGAGGACCTTTGCGGAAGCCTTTTGATCCATGGTTTCCCCCTCTTGTTGGCGGGGAGCCGATGCCCACCCGCGCGAATAAACGAGAATAACTTTCATAGTGTACACGTTATATGGGGTTTCTCGTCCCTCGCAGCCATCAGCGCACGGCAAACGCACGACCTGGGCCCCTATTTGACGGCAATTGAAGTGTTACCAAACGTTACAGATGATGTAATACGTTTGAACATTGGACACCCTGTGCCACAATACTGCCGAACGACTCCGCCTCTGGGGCGGCAAATACGATAGGAACACCAACATGAAGCGCATCCTTCTCATCGCCACGGGCGGCACCATCGCATCGACCGAGGACGGCAACGGCCTCTCCCCCGCCCTGACCGGTGAGGAGCTCGCCCAGAGCGTCCCCGAGATCTCGGGCCTCTGCGAGCTCGACGTGGTGCAGCCCATGAACATCGACAGCACCAATATGCGCCCGAGTGACTGGATGCGGATCCGCGACGTCATCGTCGAGGGTTATGCTGACCACGACGGCTTCGTGATTCTGCACGGCACCGACACCATGAGCTACACCGCGGCGGCGCTTTCTTACCTGATTCAGGACAGCCCCAAGCCCATCGTGCTCACCGGCTCGCAAAAGCCCATGGGCAACCCCTTTACCGATGCCAAGCTCAATCTGTACCAGAGCCTGCTCTATGCGCTTGACGAGCATTCGCACGACGTCTCAATCGTGTTTGGCGGTGTGGCCATAGCCGGCACGCGCGCCCGCAAGCAGCGCACCATGAGCTTTAACGCGTTCATTAGCGTCAACTATCCGCCCATTGCCTACATCCGCAACGACCGCATCGTGCGCAACGGGCTCCACGGCACCCACCAGAATGAGAGCCCGGTTCGTTTCTACGACAGTATCGACCCGCGCGTGTTTGTCCTTAAGCTCACGCCCGGCGTGAATCCAGGCATATTGGACGCCCTGACCGATAGCTACGACGCCGTAATTCTGGAGACCTTTGGCATTGGCGGTATTCCCGAGTTTGGCGAGTCCGGCGAGTCATTCCAGGAGGCAATTTTCCGCTGGGTCGATTCGGGTCGCACCGTCGTTATGACCACACAGGTCCCCGAAGAGGGCCTCGATCTGGGTGTTTATGAGGTCGGCCGTGCCTACGCCGACCATCCGGGTATTTTACGCGGCGACGATATGACCACCGAAACGCTCGTGGCCAAGACCATGTGGGCGCTCGGCCAGTCACGTGATGCGGCCGAGATTCAGCGCCTGTTCTACAGCCAAGTCAACCATGACCGCATCCCGATGGTGTAGCTAAAACAAAATCCGCCTCTTTGGGCCTTGTAGGGCACGTGGTACCTCTCGGAACGTGCAAAAAGCGGAGTTTTCAGCACCCGCCCCTTCCGGAAACGTTAAAACCGCTAGCTGTAAATCGCTTTTCGGTTCGATAGGCTCGTCCCACGCGTCTATTATTCCTCATAATAATGAATTTTGTGGATAATCCAAAACAGCAAGCATCGTATTTGCGCCTTCGGTTGCTGTCAATTTATTGAGGGATGCTGAATACTCGGGTTTTTGCACGCCGCCGTCGGGGGGACCCGTTCAGCAAACGAAAAATCTAGCAAAAACGCCTACTCAATGCCCTCGAGAAGCTCTGACACCGTCATGCCAAGCGCGGGCGCAAGTTTAAATAAAATCTCGAGCGTGCTGTTTGCCGTTCCGCTTTCGATTTGATCGAGATAAGGTCGGCTGATTCCAACCGCCACGCAAAAATCGACCTTGGAGATACCAAGGGCCTTGCGCGTCCGCTCGACTCGCTCGCCAAGAATCTGTTTCGCATGTTCGTTCATGCAGACGAGTTTGAAATGGAGCAAAACAAAAACGTAAACTATAGTTTACGTTTTGCCCAATATACAGGAGTTTTCTATGTCGGGTTCTTCGGTCCGCATGTACCGAGCCACGCTTCGCACAAACAGCGCACCGCCCAAGCTCGTCGTCGTTGAAGCAGAATGCCTTTCGCCCGATGAGCGCACAGCATTTGCATTGCTATCAAGTCGCGTCGCCGCCGTTTTGGTCCCTTGCCCGGCGCAAGGTGAACTTGCCATCCAATGCCAAGCGCACGGCTGCTCACTCAATCAGGCTGCCGTAATAGCAACCAGCCAGTGTGGCCTACCCCTTCTCTTGGAAGCCGGTATCGCGCTCTGCCTTCGCGGTGCCGGATACGAAAACGAGGCCGCCGCCGATGTGGTCTTTCAACCACGATCGAGCGGCGGCCTCGCAGCAGCCATCGAATATGCTTGCAGGCTCGTTGCCTAAAGGCGCAAGCTAAAAGCCCAGGCCAAAGCCTGTGCCGGTAATCGCCGAATACATAAAGTAGACGTTAATTACGTTGAGGAATACGCCCGTGATGCAGCCGTTTCGCAGGTAGCGCTCGCACACGATGCGCGCCATGGCGGCGGAGTCCTCGTTATTCTTTGCCTGGCGTCCCGCCGTAAAGTACGTCGCCACGCTCAGCAGCAGGTTGAGTACCGGCAGCGCCAGCAGCTCATAGCTCTTGCCCCAGCGCGTCACCTCACCGGCGGCATTAAACTTTGTTGCCACCTCGGGACCAATGTTGGGGATTACAAACGCTGCGACCACCAGCGGAAGCACTGCAAGCACCAGCAGCGCGATGCCCATGTAGCCAGCTTTTTTTCCATATTTAAACATGCTCGCCGTCCTTACACGTTAAAGCGGAAGTGCACGACGTCGCCATCGGCCATGACATACTCTTTGCCCTCGATGCGCAGCTTGCCAGCAGCCTTGGCGCCTTGCTCGCCACCGAGCTCGATGTAGTCATCATAGCCAATGACCTCGGCCTTAATAAAGCCGCGCTCAAAGTCGGTATGGATGACACCGGCGGCCTGCGGGGCGGTCGCGCCCTGACGCACCGTCCAGGCCTTGACCTCCATCTCGCCAGCCGTAAAGAACGACTGCAGACCGAGCAGCTTGTAGGCTGCCTGCGCGAGCACGTCCAGGCCGGGCTGCTCCAGGCCCAGGCTCTCCAGGTAGTCGGCCGCATCCTCGGGATCGAGCTCGGAAAGCTCGGCCTCGATCTTGGCGCAGATCGGCAGTGGCTTGACGCCATCGATGGGCGCCAGGTCCTCGTTGAGCATGTCCTCGTCCACGTTGGCCACATACAAGATGGGCTTCATGGTGAGTAGGAACAGGCCCTTGGCAGCGGCGCGCTCCTCGTCGGTCATCTCCATGGACGCGGCGCGCTTGCCCTCGTTGAGCCAGGCGAGCAGGCGCTTGGCGACCTCAAACTTGGGCATGAGCTCCTTGTCGCGCTTGGCCTCCTTCTCGAGCTTAGGCAGCTGCTTCTCGAGCGTGCCCATGTCGGCCAGGATAAGCTCGGTCATGATGGTGTCGGCATCGCCGGCGGGATCGACGAACTCGCCCGTGCGACCCACCTCACGCATGACGTTGGGATCCTTAAAATAGCGCACGACCTCGCAGATAGCGTCGGTCTCGCGAATGTTTGCCAAGAACTGGTTGCCCAGGCCCTCGCCCTCGTTGGCACCCTTCACCAGGCCCGCGATGTCGACAAACTCGACCGTAGCCGGCACAATGCGGCCAGGGTTGACAATGTCAGCAAGCTTTTGCAGGCGGCTATCGGGCACATCGACGATACCCACGTTGGGGTCGATCGTGGCGAACGGGTAGTTGGCGGCAAGGCCGGTCTTTTTGGTAAGCGCGGTGAACAGCGTCGACTTGCCCACGTTGGGCAGGCCCACGATACCGATGGAAAGGGACACGACAGCTCCTTTTGGTACAGGTACTTCAAACTGCATAAGTATAGCGCCGCCGCAGCATCCGGGCGAATCCGGACACCGCGGCGGCGCAAATGAAGCAGAGATTGGGGTAGCTGGCTAGTCCGCGAGCTTCTCCACCTGGTCGAGCATCTTGTCGAGCTTGGCCTTCGCCTCGGCTTTTACCTTTTGGGCCTCTTCGTGGGCTTTGGCCTTCTGAGCGGCCTTTTCCTCGGCTTCGGGGTCGACGACAACCAAGTTGGACGCATCGTGTTCGACCAGCTTGAGCGCATGTTCGGGACAAACCTTGACACAGGCACCGCAGCCCAAGCAATACGTGGACTCCAACGCGAAGCGGCCGCTTCCCACCAAATCGCAGGCGAACGTGGGGCATACATTGACGCACTCGCCACACGACGTGCACTTGTCAAAATCGCACTCCGGCGTGCTCACCTGCATGTTCTGGGCAAGCTCGGGATGGTTCTGCAGTGTCGAAAGCACCAGCTGCCGCCCATGCGTGAGCGAACGGCGACGCTTTGCCGTCGTGGTGCCGCACATGGTGTTGAGCGTGCGCTCCAGCTGGGTAATCTGATGGCGATGGGCCTTCAGCTTCTGCGTCACCGAGGCCAGCGCCGCCGTCGCCGGGTTGAGCTTGGTCACCGTCAGACCCGTCGTGCGGGCAATCTTTTCCATGTACTCCTTGCGCTCGTACTCGCGAAGCTTATGGCACTTGAGGTTCTTGGGGTCGACCTCCAGGCCCATACCCGTGCCAGACCACTCCTCAGCCTTCGCAATCGCTTCGCCCAGGATATCCTCGCCGCCGGTGTTGCGGCATTTATCGCACACGCCCAGCGGAAGGTACACGCTCACGTTGGGATAGTCCGCCAGTACCGAGAACCAGGTCTCGGCCGTAATATCGCCCACGCAGGCAACGACGACCTCGTTCTCGCGCGGCATGCGCTTGAGGGCGCGCGTGCAGGTAACGTAGGCGGTCTCGTGGCTCGTTGCCGCCGAGACAATGTCGTCATACAGGTTTTTGGGCGCCAGGCGCGGCGAGATGATTGCCTCGGTCGGACAGGCAGCGGCGCACAGGCCGCACTTGCGGCAGGAGTCGAGAATCTCGATGGAGTCTTCCTCGACCTCGATAGCGTTGACCGGGCACACATCCATGCACGCGGAGCAGCCGCTCTTTTCGTTTTTGCAGGTCAGGCACGGAATGGTGTTGCCGCGCGGACGCTCCTTATAGTCGGCGGGATTCCACTGCGGCGCCGACGGATCGAGCGCATCGGTCACGCCGCCAAGTGGGTTTTTAAGAAAGTCGAAACCCTTGCTGATCTCGATAATGTCATCAAACAGATCGTGTTCCTGCGCCATGCGCGGCCCCTCCCTGAGCAGTGCAAACAAGCAAGAGATAATGATACGCCATCGGCCCACGCCTCGGGCAAATTACACGCGGCGCATCTTTGAGACAAATAGCCTATCGCCGCCTCGATTGCACAAGGTCAATCAAGCGCCAAGCTATGCCTCGCACATGAGCTGCACGAGCTTTTGTTTGGTCACCTTGGCCTGTTCGTTAGCCATATTGCGCTCGTTCTTAAAAGTTGCGTCCGCAACGCTCAGCAGGTCGGCATCGGAAATCTCGCCAAGGCCCAGCTCCTCGAGTGTCGTCGGCAGACCAACGCGCCGGCAAAACTCGAGCACCTGATCAAGCTCGGGTGCGCGCTCCAAACGAAGCTGCACCACCAGGCCAAATGCCACGGCCTCACCGTGCATGGCCTTGCACTCGGGCAGAATCGTCAGGCCGTTGGCGATGGCATGGGCAAGCGCTAGGCCACCGCTCTCAAAGCCAACACCCGAGAGCAGAATATTGCACTCGATCAGGCGCTCAACCGCCGGCGATATACGACCCTTTTTAAGATCGCGCTTGGCAGCGACGCCGCACTCCATGAGTGTGTCATAGCAGGCACGAGCCGCAACCAAGGCCAAGTGTCCCGGCGCGCCACCGTGCCCGTTAGCGCCGTGCGCCGCGGCGCACGAACGCGCCTCGAAATACGTTGCCAGTGCGTCGCCCATGCCAGCGACCGTCATACGCAGCGGGGCTGCCGCGACCACGCCGGTATCGACCACAACCAAATCTGGATTCTTTTCGAGCATCAGATAGCGGTCGAACGACCCATCCTCGTGATACAGCACCGAAATCGCGCTGCACGGACCGTCCATCGAAGCCGCCGTGGGGCATACGCACAACGGCAACTCGGCATAAAACGCAACGGCCTTGGCGATATCGAGCATCTTGCCGCCGCCAATACCCACCACCATGTCGCAATACTCAGACTGGGCCTCCTTAGCCATTTCGACAACGGCCTCTTCCGTACACGGGCCGTTGTAAATCTTAAAGAACGGCTCGCTTAGATCTTCGTCCAGAAATCCATCGACGATCTGCCTGCACAGCCGATCCTCGGTGCCCTGGTCAAACAAGACATAGGCAGCGCAGCCCAACCATGACAAATATCTGCCCTGACGCGAAAGTTCGCCCGGCCCCTGAACATACCGGCCGGGACCGCCATAAACCATAGGAAGCGCCATACGAGAATCCGCCCTTCATCAAACAACGATTGGTGCAAAGCCACCTGTCCCCTTGTGGCAACTTGGCGCATTGAGGACAGGTTAGATTGCACCATAGAAAAAGGGTCCCGCGCACAGAGCGCGAGACCCTTATCAGAACAATGTGTGCCGATTAGAACGTGACCGGGGTGTCGGTGTAGACGCACTCGAGCAGCTGCTCCATCTCCTCCTGAGACGGCTGGCGCGGGTTGGAGCCCGTGCAGGCGTCGAGGATGGCGTTGGCGGCAACGTCGTGCTTCTTAGCCTCGAACTCATCGTAATCGATGATGGACTCGTCGGCCTTCACGCCCTTGGCACCGTAGTTCTTGATGCCCTGCGGGATGTCGAGCTTGTCGTTGAGGTCGCGAATCTCCTGGACCAGAGCCTCGACCAGCTCGTCCTCGGTCTCGCCGGCGAGGTGCAGGATCTCCTTGGCGATGAAGGCGTAGCGGCTCTTGGCGCGAGCGTCCTTGGCGTTGAACTGGATGACCTTGCCCAGGTACATGGCGTTGGCGCAACCGTGGATGATGTGGTCGCCCTCAAAGGCGGCACCGGTCTTGTGAGCCATGGAGTGGACAATGCCCAGCAGACCCGAGGAGAAGGCGATGCCGGCGATGCACTGGGCGTCGTGCATGTGCTGGCGGGCCTCATGATCGCCCTGATAGGACTTGGGCAGCCACTCGACGATCTCGCGGATAGCATGCAGGGCGTTGGCGTCGGTGTACATGGAACCAGCGGTGGAAACGTAGGCCTCGATGGCGTGAGTCAGAGCGTCCATACCAGTGTGAGCGCACAGCTTGGCGGGCATGGTGTAGGTGAGCTCGGGGTCGACGATGGCGACATCAGGGGTGATGTTGAAGTCGGCCAGCGGGTACTTGATGCCCTTGGCGTAGTCGGTGATGACGGAGAACGCGGTGACCTCGGTAGCGGTGCCGGAGGTAGAGGAGATGGCGCAGAAGTGAGCCTTCTGACGGAGCTCCGGGAAGGAGAACGGGACGACTGCCTCCTCGAAGGTCTCCTCGGGATACTCGTAGAACAGCCACATAGCCTTAGCGGCATCGATGGGCGAGCCACCGCCAATGGCGATAATCCAGTCGGGCTGGAACTCGGTCATGGCCTCGGCGCCCTTCATGACCGTCTCGACGGACGGATCGGACTCGACGCCCTCGAACAGCTTGACCTCGAAACCGGCCTCCTTGAGGTCGGCCTCGACGTCCTGCAAAAAACCGCCGCGGCGCATGGAGCCGCCGCCGGTCACGATGATGGCCTTGCTGCCCTTGAGGTTCTTCACCTCGTGGCGAGCGCCCTCACCAAAGTACAGATCGCGAGGATTGGTAAAACGTCCCATACTGTGCCTCCTAAACAAGCCCCTCTTAGACTTGCGTATATAACGGAGCACCCGATTGGCTCCGTTAGGACCGTTTTGCGCGTTGCCGGCGACGACAATGCGCGATGTCTAAACGTCTCAACGCTCAGACAAATAGTATTTTACCGTTCTGGTTGGTCAGTTATTTACCGAAAGCCGACAATGATGAAACGTTTTTTCTATCCCTGAAGACCCTTATGCGGCATTCATACTCCCAAGCTGGGCAAACGTTTTATCAAGGTTGACCACATATCCAGGGCAGGACTGTGCCCCTCCAAAAGACACACCGTTCGCCGCCAAAAATCGACCGTTTGCGGCACCGTGATACCACTCGGTCGTCCAAGGTGCCGACATTTGTGCGACATCCGTCTTCGTGGTGCAAAGGTGCATGTCCAAGTGCGGCACTCCCAATGTGCCTCATGCGGGTAAACTAGAACCTTATATAGAGACATTTGAACCCTAACCGCAGCAAAGGAGGCCCCATGGCATTCGATCCCATTCAAGAAGATTGCCATCGCCTCGTTCTTGAGGCCTTGCGCCGCGACAATATCCCGCTCACCGACGGCCCTGCCGTAGAGCGTCTGATGGAACAATTCACCCGCAACCCCGCGCCGCTCATCGTGCACGACCGCGACCGCGCCGGACATCTGATTGCCAAGGTAGTCGAGGCTGTCGACTACCGCATTCCCTTTATCCCTGACGATACCCAGGCAGAGCAAGAAGAGACCGCTGCCGAAAACATGCTTCGCGAGGCAGCCACACTCGACCCGACCAACTGGGACGCTCAGCGCATGTTGACCGCCCTCACCGCTAACTCCAACGAGGAGTACGTACAGTACTTGGTATCCAAGCGCGATGAAGTCGAGCACGACCTGGCACTCAAGATCGCCTCGGCGCAGGACCCCTACGAGCGCGAGGCCGCAGGCGACCTTACACGCCGCCCCTACCTGCGCTGGCTTGCCGCCCTTGCGTCGCGCGCCCTCATTAGCGGCCGTTACCGCCTGTCGCTCGAAACCGCAAACCGCAGCCTGGACTTTGCCCCCAACGATCCGGCCGGTGTCCGCCACACTGCGATGCTCGCCATGGCAAAACTCGAATACCCCGCCGAGGAGCTCAAACGCTTTCGCTCTGCCCACTCCGTCCCCTATCTTGCCAACACGCCGCTGCGCCGTCGTCCCAAGGACGCGGAGCGCGACTTAGACCCGTGGACGCTCATCGCGCTGATGAGCGCTGCCTGGCGCGAGCTGGACTACGAGGGCGCCGAACACTACTTGCGCATCCTTGCGCGCTCGTGCCCGCACGCAGCCGAGGCGCTTTACTTTCAAACCGAGTTTCCCGATGGCGTCTATGCCCGCGTCAACGTGGGCGTGGGCTCCACCGACGAGCTTGTCCTTGCGCTGTCCGAAGCGACGCCGGTACTGCAGGAGGGCTTGGGCGCCCCCGACAACGCCAGCTTTGCCGCCTGGGTCGCCACCAACGATATCGTGCGTTCCCAGATCGACGAGCGCATCCTGCGGGCGGCCGAGCAGGGCTTGCCGTTTAAGGGAGGAGACCTCTAATGGATCCGAGCGTCTACATCCCCGCCTACCTGGAGCGCGCCTACGTTGCGTCGCACCCCGAACTCACCGATGCAGCACGCGATCTTGTCCATAACGACGTAAGCGTCAACCCTCATAAGTATGCGCAGACCGAGCATGCCCAGGCACTGCTTTCCTATGCCGGTGTTCACCGCCACCTGCTCGACGAGCTCCATCGTATCGAGGATATGGGCAGCGATGAGGAGTTTGAGCAGACGCGCAACCGCCTGTTCGACGATATGCGCGATGAGCTGCTCAAGATCGTCCGCGTCGATGCGTATGTCTTCGATGCCCAGCTGCTTGCCATCATTTTGGCGGACACGCCCGTCGACGCCTGCCTGGGCGACCTGATGAAGCTCGAGGCGACCACAGCCGATTACTTACGGCAAAGCGTGCCCGGATTCGATATGGAGGCCCCGCACTACTGGACCAACAAGGTGCTGGCAGACGGCGTGACGGCGGCCGATCTCACCGTGAGCGAGCCGGCGCTTATCGGGTGGCTCCACACGCTCGAGGCCATCTCGCAGCTGTGCATGGCGAGCGCTCGCTACCGTGCTGCCGTCAACTATTCTCGCCGTGTTCTTAAGGCGGAAGGCTATCCCACCCGAGCTGCCGGCACCGTGCTACTCGCCCTCGCTCGTCTGGAAGACGAGGACGGCTTTTTTGCCCTGGCCCACCAGCTCGAGGAGCAGATGGGGGCCGATGTCCTCGAGAACTCCCCCTGGTACCTGCTCGCCCGCACGATCCTGCTGTTCAAAACGAACAAGATGCGCCCGGCGACACGCGCGCTGCGTGAGTTTGCCAACCGCTGCGAGGGCGGCGCGTTCTTTTTGCTGAACCCCATGTATCAGACGCCGTACCTTCCCTGCCGGCCCGAACCGCACGACCCCTGGGACCTTTCGCATCAGGCAGTTTGGGAGGCCGACGGCATCATCTCGGATACTCCCGACTTTGCCCCCTGGGCCAGCGCTTGCGAAGACGTATCGCAGCTTGCCCAGGAATTTGCGCGCCGTTACGGCTTTTAACGGCACGATCGCCATGACCATGTCATTCACGTTAGGAACGGCTTCATGAACTTCCGCTCATCTCTCGCCTGCACTTCGAGCGATATCGCCCGCTGGGGGCTGCGCTCCATCCTTAAGCGCCAGGGCGGCGTACTCCCCGGCCGTATCGCCATGAAGATCGACCCCGAGCTGCTAAGCGACCTCGCGAGCCTTGTCGACTGCAGCGTGGTGGTCACCGGCACCAACGGTAAGACCACCACCTCCAACCTCATCGCCGACGCCGTTGCCGCCAGCGGCGCCACCGTGGTATGCAACCGCGCCGGCAACAACATGGAGCCGGGCGTGGTGGGTGCCCTGCTCGAGGGCCGCAGCGATCTTAAGCGTGCCGCCAGCAGCAAGCGCGTAGGCGTCTTTGAGTGCGACGAGCTCTACACGGTGCGCGTCTTGCCCAAGCTCAAGCCGACCTACTTTGTGCTGCTCAACCTGTTCCGCGACCAGCTGGACCGCTACGGCGAGATCGACCACACCCAGGACGTCATAGCCCACGCGTTGGAGCTTTCGCCGGCAACGACGCTCATCTATAACGCCGACGACCCGCTCTGCGCCTCGATCGCCGCACGCGTCCCCAATGTGAGCATCGCCTTTGGCATCGACGGCGCCACGGGCACCGAGTCCGATCGCATTAGCGACTCGCGTTTTTGCTCGCAATGCAACGCGCCGCTGGAGTACGACTATGTGCAGTACGGCCAGCTCGGCGCCTATCATTGTCCTTCGTGCGGTTGGAGTCGCCCCGCGCTGGTCCGTCGCGTGACAGGCGTTGAGCTCGGCTGCGACGGCTACGGCTTTGACCTGACCTTTGGACCCGAGGCAAAAGCGCCCGCAACGCACATCGCCACACGCTACAACGGCCTGTACATGGTCTACAACGTTGCCGCCGCCTTCTTTGCGGCGCGCGAGTTGGGCGTGGACGCAGCGCATCTGCAGCCCACGCTCGATGCCTACGTCCCCGCCGGCGGACGCATGGGCCGCTGGGAAATCGCCGGCCGCACCGTCGAGGCAAACCTGGCCAAAAATCCCGTGGGCTTCGATCGCCAGATCCAGTCCATTAAAACGGCAGGCGGCAGACTCTGCGCCTTCTTCCTGAATGACAACGACGCCGACGGCCACGATGTCTCGTGGATCTACGACGTCGACTTCGAGCGCATCGCCGATACCCCAGGGCTTATCGCCTTTGCCGGGGGTACGCGCGCGCACGACATGCAGGTGCGCCTGAAGTACGCCGGCATCGACGCCGCCATCATCTCGAATATCGAGCAGGCGATCGGCGCCGTGGCAGATGAGGCAGCCGATGACACCTTCTACGCCGTCGCCAATTACACGGCATTCCCGCCGCTGGTCAAAGAGCTCGACGGACTTAAAGACGCCGATGCGAGCTCGGTTGCCTCCTGCGCCGTAACACGCACCGATGGCAGCGCCGTCCCCACCGATATTGCGCCGGTCGAGCTTCCGCGCCCGCTGCGCATCGTCTATCTGTATCCCGATGCCCTCAACCTCTATGGCGACGGCGGCAACGTCATCGCCCTCGAGCGCCGCTGCGCCTGGCGCGGCATTCCCGCGCGCGTGGACGAGGTCCGCATGGGCGAGACGCTCGATCTTACCGACGCCGACATCGTCATGATGGGCGGCGGTGCCGACCGCGATCAGTTGGCTGTGGCACACGAGCTGCTCGCTCAAAAGGACAAGGTTGCGACATATGTTGAGGACGGCGGCTCGTTGCTCGCTATCTGCGGCAGCTATCAGCTGCTCGGTCGTTCGTACTATATGGGCGAGAATCGCATCGAGGGTCTAGGTGTCATCGCCGCCGAGACCGTGCGCGGCTCCGACCGCCTGATAGGCAACGTCGCCGTCAAGACCGACCTGGCACCCGAGCCCTTTGTGGGGTTCGAGAACCACGGCGGCCGCACCCTGCTCGATGCAGAGGCCACGCCGCTCGGAACATCTGTCGTCACGGGCACCGGCAACAACGGCGACGACGGCTTTGAGGGCCTCATCTACAAGGGCGTCATCGGCACGTACCTACACGGACCGGCACTGCCCAAGAACCCCGAGCTCGCCGACTGGCTCATCGCCCATGCCCTCGAGCGCCGTGGCGATGCACAGGCCGCCGCCCTGCTGCCGCTCAAGCCCCTCGACGACACCTACGAGCACGCCGCCCACGACGCCGCGATGAAGCTCCTCCCCTAACGCCCCGCCACCACAAAGGGACAGGCATCTTTGTGGTGGTTTTGACCCGTCCCAGCGGTTTGTCTCAATCTGTAACATCTAGACCACCAAAGGTCGTCTTACTGTTACAGATTGAGACGTTCGTCCCGACGCCTGCATTTTGTCTCAATCTGTAACAGATAAGGCCGATTTACCCGCCCAGATGTTATAGATTGAGATTTTTGAAGATCGGGGGGAGAGGGCCAGCTCCTGTGTGGTGGTTTTCCAGTTTGCCAACGATATACGCGCCGACAAAAAAGTCTGCTATACTCTTTCCCGCTGTCCCCATCGTCTAGCGGCCAAGGACGCCACCCTTTCAAGGTGGATATCGCGGGTTCGAATCCCGCTGGGGGCACCATTTGAAACGAGAAGCCCGTTACCCCCGCGGTGACGGGCTTTTTTCTACCCATATGCTGGGATTCGAACCCGACAGGGTGCGGA
>NZ_JBNPOK010000028.1:0-22740 GCF_050315135.1 Collinsella sp. SGI.033 | reverse complement strand
ATCCTACAGGCTGAAGGACCTGCCGAGGGACGGGCCCGTCAAGCCGTGACCGGAATCGGTGAAAAAACGTTAGCGCAACCGGTGAAACCGCCTTTGCGCGAACGGTGCGCCTGTTTAGCGAAACTGGTGAAAAATAGATTGACGCTAACAGAGCGCAACGCCGACGGGACGAGGAAGGGATCCTGGACGCGCGCCCACTGGAGGTGGATATCCGGGATCAGGCTCGAGGGGCCCCAGCGCGACGTGCTCGAGTACTACGTCACGGCCGCGAGGTGCGCGGAGTCGGACCGCCGGCAGCTCGAGAAGAAGGTGCTCGCCCTCGCCCGGACCGACCGGTGGCGCCCGGCCGTCGAGGCGCTCTCCTGCATCAAGGGAATCGACACCCTGACGGCCTTCAGGCTCGCAGCCGAGGCGGGCTCCTTCACGAGGTTCCGGACGGCCCCGGCCTTCGCGAGCTGGTGCGGGCTGGTCCCGTCGGAGCGCTCGAGCGGCGAGACCGAGCGGCGCGGCGGGATAACCAAGACGGGCAACCGGCTCGCCAGGACGGCGCTGGTGGAGTCGGCGTGGCACTACCTGACGTGCACGCCCCGCCCGAAGGCCCCGGCGCCCGGCGCGGACGTCCCCGCGGCGATCCGGGCGCGCGCCGACGACTGCACCGCCAGGCTCTGCCGTCGCCGCGAGGCGCTGGCGGCGGCGGGCAAGAGCCCGTGCAAGGCAAACGCCGCCGTCGCGCGCGAGCTCGCCTGCTGGGTCTGGGAGATCGGGCGCCGGGCGGAGGGGACCCTCGGCTGACCCCGTCGGACAACAAGCCTCCCGCCGGGAGGGCCCGCGCCTCGACGCATCGCCGGCGCGCGTTCACGACCCTTTTTTGGGCAGCCCAAGGCAAGGGCCGCGCCCGTGAACAAGACTGGTTTCGGACGAGCGCGCCGGACGGAGAATCGAAATGCGGTGGGGTGCGCGGACATACCGGGCTGACCGCCGGCAGCGCGCCCGCAAGAGCCCGCGGATATTAGCTTGCCAGGCAAGCGTCGACTAAACGTGCAGCGTGCGCGGGCCCTCCCGACGGGAAACGAAAAAGCCCGGTTTAAAACCGGGCTCGAACAAACACGCCTATTGACAATGGCTTTCTCATATTAAAAGAAAAAGGCCAGAGGCTTAACACCTCTGACCTGTGCTTTTGATGGTGGGCGATACAAGATTCGAACTTGTGACCCCATCCGTGTGAAGGATATGCTCTACCCCTGAGCCAATCGCCCGTCGCCTTTCGGCAAAAGAGATACTAACATAGCCGCGCGCGGTTTACCAAGAACTTTTTGCCCTCGATTTTAAATTCGTGGGCTCCAGCCAAACCAAAGCAACCAAGGTAACCGGCAAACCCACAGCTAAACAGCCATTTATCGCTTAATCCACGAAGTCTCGGGGCGGCAGATAAGTCGCGCGTTGTTGTAAGCCATGTCGAGTGTGAGGCAGGTGCGCGCGGCGTAAAAGCCGTCCTCGCGCTGGATGGTCAGCGCCAGCTCGGGCTTGTCGCCGGTCAGGCACAGCGGCAGGAGCAGCTGGATTCGGCCACCATAGAACTGCGGCACCGCGAGCGTGTAGCGAGCTGCGGCGCGGTCTGGTCCGCGTCGCGCTCGGTCAGGAACACCACGCGGCTAAACGAAAACGACAGGTAGTTTTTGAGGATGCGGTTGCTGGGACCCCAGTCCTCGGGATCGGCGAGGTCAACAAGGCGGTCGTAGCAGGGCTCGGGGCAAAACGCGAAGTCGTAGGCATTGCTGCACAGGGTGCTAGGGAGTTCCATGCGGCGTCCAATCCATTCAGTAACCAGCGTGCGGAAGGTTTGATTCTATACGGGCGAAGCGCAGTCGAGACACACAACGCAATTGCGCCTAAGCTCTTCCGCGAGTTCGGCGCGAGAGCGGTTTCCGGATACGAGGTCTTGGATCCAGACGTTGACCATGCAATCTAAATAGATTTTTCTTGAGGCAATCAACCATCGCTGTCCAGGCGTCCAGATGCCAGGTCGAAAACCTTGCCCCTGTCCCTTGCACCTATTGCGATGATTTGAACTACTTCGACGTGCCCATCGCGGATGCGATAAATTACGCGAATGCCATCAAAGCGAAACTTAAGTTCCCTACAACCTGCAAGAAGACCCGAAAGTGGCTTACCAATTTCATCGGCTCGAAGTGCAAGACGCGCAATACCTTTGTTCACCATAGCGCGGTCCGAGCCATCGAGTGACAGATACTCTTTCTCGGCAGTCTTGTCGTAAAACTCAACTTTAAACCTAGCCACGCTCACTCGAACAGCTCCTCGTCGGAAATGGGATCGGTCGCCTCGGCTTCTAGCATGGTCTCGAACCTCTCACGTCCCACGGTATAGGAGAACGGGATGCCCTTGCGATTCGAATTAGCGTCGCCCTGCGCGAGCCTTGCAGCGGCTATGGCGTGCAGGCGCTCCTCTCTGAGCTGTTCGAGTTCAACCGCCATCGCTTCGAACTCGTCGAAGCTGACGATAACAGTATCGATGCCATCGTTCCTGTCTGAGACAAATTGCGGCTCCCTTCGAGCGCGACGTCTCGCTTCGCCAAAATTTTTGCTTGCCTGCGTCGAAGTCAGCACCTGTTCGCGTCCGAAAACGAGTTTCTTGTCTATTACGGCAACCATAGCAACCTCCTTCAAAATGTGTCTCTAATACGTATTATAGACCCATTTAAATACGTACTGAAAGAAAGGATAAACAACAATAATCTTAGTATTTAGATTACGGATGAACAGGGTTTCGAATCGTACTCTATGGCGATTGGTTGCCAGACAAGGTCTTCGATGCTGCAGTGTAAGGTTTTTGCGAGCGCCAATGCCGAGGATATTGTGCTCGGCGACCTCATCCTGTTCGATGCTTTTGCGGAAGGCCGAGCGCATGTGCTCTGGTGGGTTGGTGACGATATCAACCTTTCGCCCAAGTTCCTTTTCGAGCTCAAGTGAAAGTTCATATAGCGTGCCAAACGTCATGGTGTTGCCGCAGGCTAGACGCAAGTCAATATCGCTATCGGGCGTTTGCTCGCCTCGGGCAAACGAACCAAATAAATTACGCCACCGCCGGTCCGCCTTTTTGGCGTTCGGCGAGCTCGAAGATAAACGGGGCGTTTGATCTAACGAATTCAGTCAAGAAATTGAGGTCATCAGCAGTAAATCCTTCGACGTTGAACCATTTGACCGCAGGCAAGAAGCATTCCGCATGGTCAAAGCCAAAGTCAACCGGGCGCTCGACGGCCACGCGAACGGTTCCGTCTTCTCTTGTCTCTGAGTAGGCAAACTGGGTTCCATCATCAAGCTGAACATAGCTCCAAAACATGACTACCCCCTTAGTGTTGATATCCGAGTATAAAGAGCAGGCTAGACGTAACGCGGCGTGAATTATTCCTATAAGACACGAACTCTGACAGCTGGCCTTGTCCAGAAGTGGTGGGGGCCGAGTTCTGCCGATCAGACCCCGGTTTTGCGCTTTCGCGACCTGCAGTTTTATTAACAGAATTTGGCTTGCGCCCGGCGGGCTCCGGTTTTCCCGCACATCCAGAAATCGGGAGCATCAGCAACGGCGTGCAGCTTTAAGAACCGCTGTTCCCAGCACGAACAGCAATGCGGACACGGCAATCCAATGGCTGTCGGCTGTCTTGGGGAGTGACGAGGAGGTCGCGGTGGCGGCCTTGGGCCTAGGGGCCTTGGCGGCCGTGGTGTTGGCCGCTGTGGTCGTGGTAACCGTCTTAGTCGCGGCCGCGGGCTTTTGTGTGGGATTCGTCGACGGATCCGCAGCTGGCTCGCCGGCAGCGGGGTCGGTACCAGGGCCGGACGGACCATCGCCCGGCACGTCGTGCCCACCGGTCTCCCCCCGCCGGCTCCGTGGCATCCACGGGCTCGATCGTCACACGCGCCGCCACGGACCCGTCGGCATCCACCACGCCGCCTGCGACAAAGGCCCCGCCCGCGTGCGCCACAAAGCGCGCGGATGCAGGAGTCCCGCCCTGGCAGGCGACGCCGCCGCCCGCGCTCGACGCATCCAGCCAGGACGCATCGACGGAAACCAGCCCGGCCGCGAGCCCGCGGCATAAGAAGGCCCCGCCCAGCAAAACGCATAGTCAGGCCATGAAAGTAAACAGGATGTAGTGACGGCTGGTGTGGAACGCGGTGGCGAGCAAAACCGCTCCGATCTTCGCAAGAGCCATTGGAAACGGCGCCTGAAAACTACCTGGTAGCAGCAGTTATTAGTGTAGCGAGATCAGACTACGAGCAGGGAAACAGCCCGTGATTGATTCCCAAAATTAGGTGTAGATCGTTTTGCCAGTCGGTGAAAGGAAAACCTGATTGCGTATAGCCATACGCCGGCTCTATGAGCGAGTCATTTTCAGCTAAGTAGCTATCACAGTTAAACAATAAGGAAATGAATTGCTTAAACTCGAATAGCTTTACTGGTGTTGAACCAAAGGATGTCATCGGAACAGTTCGTCATGGGTGCCCGTACGCTCAAAGAATGCCACCTCTTCGTTTGATGACCATATGACAAGCCAATCACCGGAGTTTGCTACATGGCATTCGTTTCGTCCGTTCCAGTTGCCGTTTAGCCGGTGCATATTATGGCGTCGCTTTAATATCTCTGTTGACTCAGGTGTATTCTGCAGCACTAGGTCAATTAGCTTTTGAAGCTCTGTCAGATTCCAATTCCGGCGCTTTGCTTTTTTCTTTAAATCGCGTGAGAAAGCTGCAGAGAACTCAGCGGTCAGCGTACTCATTGCGCCATCGCCGCAGCGATCAGATCGGCACCGTTGTCAAAACGCCCTTTTTTACCGGATGCCAGGAATGCATCTCCTTCGCGAATGGCCTCGAGACTTTCGACATTGGGTTCCTCGGGAGCAAAGGTCAACGGGATGCGATGAGTGTTGACCATTTGCTTAAAGAAAGCGCGTGTAACGGATGATAGGTCAAGCCCATAGTAATCGGCCACTTCTGCCGCCTCGCGCTTAAGGTCGTCGTCAACCCTGATGGTTAATGTTGAGCTTGCCATATATAGGTCCTTTCAATAGCGTGAGTACAACCTTAGTATAACGTACATACAAGTATAGAAAAGATGCTTACAAACAATCGACATCGTAGAAGCTTCCCTATTCAAAGAGAGTGAGGGTATTGGCGTAAGCCAATACCCTCACTCAGGAGCAATCCGAAATCGAGCGCCTTAGCAGCGAATCGCGGCGCATAGGAGCGCTATGCCGAGAAAGATTAGCGTTAGGGATGCGGAGGTCCAGCAGTTATCACCGGCCTTGGGGAGCGAGACGGTCGTCGCGGTGGCGGCCTTGGGCCTAGAGATCTTGGCGACCGTGGTGTTGGTCACTGTGGTCGTGGTCACTGTCTTAGTCGCGGCCGCGGGCTTTGGTGTGGGATTCGTCGAGGGATCCGCAGCTGGCTCGCCGGTAGCGGGGTCGGTGCCAGGGGCGGACGGACCATCGCCCGGCACATCGGGCCCGGCGGTCTCCCCCGCCGGCGCTGTAGCATCCACGGGCTCGATCGTCACATGCGCCGCCACGGACCCGCCGGAATCCACCACGCCGCCTGCGCCAAAGGCCCCGCCCGCAGGTGCCACAAAGCGCGCGGCCACGAGTGACCCGCGATCG
This sequence comes from Collinsella sp. SGI.033, assembly GCF_050315135.1. NCBI lineage: Bacteria > Bacillati > Actinomycetota > Coriobacteriia > Coriobacteriales > Coriobacteriaceae > Collinsella > Collinsella sp. SGI.033. The sequence continues at coordinate 17,075 of NZ_JBNPOK010000028.1, read as the reverse complement.
CAGGCGACGCCGCCGTCGGCGCCAGACGCATCCACCCAGGACGCATCGACGGCAAGCTGCCCGGCCGCGCCGCCGCCGGCACCCCCGCCCAGCAGGCACACGCCATAGGCGCGCACGCCCGCCCCGGAGCCCGCGCCCGCGGCGACAACGCGCCCACCGCTGCGAACGGCAAGACCGTCCGCGATCACGCCGGCCACCCGCGCATCCGTGATGCCGGCGCCGTCGGCCCGCGCGTCAACCTTGCAGCCGTCCACCGCGAGCGTCCCCGACACGTAGATCCCGCACTGCGAGCCCGTGGCCACCAGCGACCCGGTGCCGCGGAGCGTCAGATTGCCCCACACCTCCATGCCGCAACGCGAGATGTCCACGTCGGGCGCGCTCGTCTCGACAACAGTGTTCTGCCCGGCCAGCGTCACCACCAGGTCGTCGTCCGCGCCAATGGCCTCTCCCGCGTAGCCGTTAAGCTCCAGATGGTCGGCATCGGTCCAGGCCCACCCGGGGCCCGACGCGCCCGGCTCGTAGTACGTGGCGCCCGCAATGAATAGGCTGTCCGCGCCCGCGGCATAAGAAGGCCCGCCCAGCAAAACGCATAGGCAGGCCATGGCAGTAAACAGGATGTAGTGACGGCTAGTGTGGAACGCGGCAGCAAACATAACCGCTCCGATCTTCGCAAGAGCCAATGGGAGCTGCGCCAGAAAACTGCCTGGTAACAGCAGTTATTAGTGTAGCGAGATCGGGCGAGTAGCGAACGATTTGCCTGTAAACGAATCCCAAAATTAGGCGTAAATCGTTTTGCCAGTCGGTGAAAGGAAGATTGCCCGGCATTAAGTTGGGTAATTTCAATACATTAGTCTAAGGAATGCCGCCCATTCAGGAGTTAGGACCGGACATGAACGACATAGAACCGCCTATACGCAAACAAGTTGAAAAAATTGCCTTAAGTTATTGAGTTGAGAGGCAGATAAGAGGCCTTTCTATTGTTAGCACTCTGCTTAGTGATCGCGTCGAAAATGTTGGTGTAAGGGTGACACCCTAGCGCCCGTTTAACGAAGAACGGCCTTCGTCCTAGAATCTGAAATCACCACAACAACAGGTTCTAGGAAAGGACGAAGACCGCTATGGAAATCTTATCAGACCCGACGCCGGACATGCTCGCCATGCCCCGTTTCGACGACGGCGCCATCGATATGCAGGAGCTGCTTCGCAGACTCGCCGAGCAGGTCGTGAACGCCGTGATGGACGCCGAGGCCGACCAGCTCTGCGGTGGCGGGGCGAACAGCCGAAACGGCTACCGCGAGAGGTCGCTCGCCACCTGCGTCGGCACGCTGACGCTGCGCATCCCCAAGCTGCGCTCCGGCAGCTTCTTCCCGGAGGACGTGCTCGAGCGCTACCAGCGCGTCGACCGCGCCCTCGTCGCCGCCGTCGCCGAGATGTACGCCACGGGCACGAGCACCCGCAAGGTGCAGAGGGTGGCCGAGAAGATGGGCGTCTCCAGGCTCTCGAAGGACCAGGTGAGCGCAATCGCCTCGAGCCTGGACGCAGACATCGAGGATCTGTGCGGAAGGCCGCTCGACGGCTCGCCGGTGCCCTACGTCTGGCTCGACGCGACCTACGTCAAGTGCCGCCGCGAGGGGCGCGTCGCCTCCACCGCCGTGGTCACCGCCATCGGCTGCGATGCGGGCGGCTGGAGGCGTGTCCTTGGCGTCGACGTGGTCGACACCGAGTCTTACGACTCGTGGCTCGCCTTCCTGCGGGCCATCCGCTCTCGCGGGGCGGCGGGCGTGCGGCTCGTCGTCTCGGACGCCCACCCGGGGCTCGTCCGGGCGCTCGGCGAGGTCTTCCAGGGCGCCGCGTGGCAGCGCTGCGCGGTCCACCTCATGCGCGACTGCATGCGCGAGGCCGGCTCCTGGCAGCTCAGGCGCCGCGTGGGCAGGATCGTGTCGCAGGTGTTCCGCGGGCGCGACGCCGCCACCGTGACGGCCATGTACCACGCGGCGTGCGACATGCTGGCGGGGTGCTGCCCCAGGGCGGCGGCGGTGCTGGAGGAGGCCGAGCCCGACGCGCTGGCCTACCTCGACTTCCCGCCGACCCACTGGAAGCGCCCGCGCACCAACAACGTGCAGGAGAGGACCAACCGGGAGATAAAGCGCAGGTCGCGCGTCGTGCAGGTGTTCCCCTCCACGGGCTCGCTGGTGCGGCTCGCGGGCGCGGTCATGTGCGAGCAGGACGAGATATGGCAGGAGTCCAGGTACTTCTCGGAGGCGAGGATGAACGAGCTCTACGACGACGGCCGCACCCGGGGGACCGACGGTCACGTCGATTGGGCGCGGCTCGAGGCGGAGGCCAGGAAGATGCTCGAGTCCGGTCTCGAGCTTGCGGACAGGGTCGAGGCGGCATAGGATATCAACCGTATTCCAGATTGCGGGACGCCGGGCCGACCCGCTTCGGATCGGGCACTACACCAACTTTCTCGACACTACCACGAGGCTTCGCGGAGTGTGCCGAAAACACACCGGAATGTCGGAAAAATGCTGTCAAGTTAACAATCAATCGCTGTCGTTTATGCAAGTAGAGACTAGTTTGTTGCCATTTCACACTTCGGAAAACCTAAAGAACCCACCGTGTTGGGAAGCGCATTGAGCTTGACGTCCTGGAGGACGATGCCCTTCACGTTCTCGATTGTGATGCTAACAATCATTCATATGCCTTTTCGCGTCCGCAACACACTCAGCCTATCCTCTATCCCCTTCGACCGACGTGCATCGCCAAACCCTTGACCACGCCCACAAACTCGTCGCGGTCAATCCACCAGTAAGCAGCGAGAAGGCAGGCCACGGGCACGATACTCCATGCGCCCATGAACCACGACACCGCCATGAATCCCGCGGAGAGCAGTGCCTCCGAGGCGCATGCCCGGGCAAACGGGGCATCGTAGCGCCCGGACAGGAGACGATCGAAGACGAGGTCCCTCGCCGCAAGCGAGATGACTATCCCCACCGACGCGGCTTCAACACTCTCGAATCCAAGTATCGCCCCGGCGGAGAGTGCTGCATTCACGAGCACGGTCACAACATTGACGGCGCAAAGGAGCCCTTCGTCGCGGCTTATCTTGAGATAGGTGTTAAAGAGTATGTTCGCCTTGCAGCTGTAGAAGCAAACGGGCAGAACGATGGCAAGGTACGCCAAGCTCTCCGCGTAGTCTGGCAGCCACCAACCAAGGATCAGCAGCACGGGAACGTAGCCCAGGTACACCACAGGCAGAAAGCAGTGTAAGATCGCGTGTATCTCCAGATACCGCTCGCGCTTCTTTCCCTCGTCGAGGCGCTTCAGCACGGGGAAGGCCACCATAGCGAACTGCCCTATGAAGTTCAGCGCAAAGTTGATGAGCGAGAACGAGAAGGAGAGCTTGCCGAACACGGCAAGGCCGAGATGCCAGTCTGTGAGCATGCGCGTGAAACCTACCACGAGCGAGTCCGCATAGTAGGCGACCATGATCTTGGCACCCGCTTCGATGTCCATCACGCAGGCACGAAGGGCATGGGCAAAAGAGCCGTAACGAGACCATATGATTTCGCGTGCGCAAATCAGCAAATAGACATACGCAACAAGTTGGCATAGAACAAAGGCGGCAATTACTGGCGCATAGCTGTCGATGTCAAACACGATAAAGACGATTAGCAGCGGCAGGTAGAGCGCCTTGTTGAAGAAGCTGGCAAGAGACCAGATCTGCGTCAGATTCACGCTCTGGAAGATGTAACCGAGAGACGTAAAGTTGTTTGCAAGAAGTCCGTAGAGAATAACTGCCGCAAACACAGCCAGACGATCGCCAGAGATTCCGGAGGCCGCAAGCAACGCAAAACAAAGAGCACCGATAGCAGCTTGAGATAAACCAATAACGGAAAGCTGTGCCTTCAGTTCGCCTTTCTCCAAGCTCTCATAGCTCATGCCGCCTAGCCTGAGGTATATGCCATCGTTCATCCCGAAAAGAGCAAGCCCAGTGTAAGACGAATACAGCGTAAACATCTGCCAATAGGCGTATCCCTCAAGCCCAAGGACCTTCGGTATCACGAGAGATAGGAGAACACTGGAGACAAACCCCATGCCCTGCGCCGTTATGGCATACGCGAGGTTCTTTGTAAGCCCCGAGTTCTCTCTTGTGGAGAAGATTGACATTTTTGGCATCACCCTAATTATGCAAACACGCCATGCAACACCGGCATAACTCGATTCAATGTACGCTGTAGCCATATTTAGGCCAAATCAGCGATAATCAACTACTGACTTGATGCTTAGCGATATAGCTATAACAAGAAAGGCGCTTGATAGTTCAAAAGCTCAACGCTCATTCTCAACACATGTATTGAGTCGTGATATTCTCGAAATTTTCTGATGACATTTCACTTGAGCATCAATCCCGCAAGCAAACTTTTTCCGATGCCGAAAAAATCGTAAACACCAAACTATAAAAAGGAAGATTGAGGTTCAAACCAGAACCATAATAAGAAGGCAATATACAACTATAATCGGCAATCCTTGAATACGGACAAACGAAGATCCACCTAGGCCAAATCGGTTAAAAGCACAGTCCGTTCTATCTCTTCGTAACGTTATGTAGAATCGCTTTCGCTTTTGACATGACCCAGATGCCGAAATAACTACCCGAAGCAAGCATCGCCAAAATCAGGCGCCTATCGCCACGAACCGCATCGCGACAACTAGGAAGAGCGTAATACTCGCCGAAGACAGGGTCAGAAGAGAATTCGCGAAGATAACGAATAGCCTCAACTCTAGGAAGAACCTCGCATACGCCTTGAGCAATCTCCGCATATGACTTGAGCCCCGTTGTTTGTACACCTGAAAGAAGCGATGGATCACCAAGTTCCTCCGCCCAACGTTTAGCATACCTAAGGTGAACTTCGTGAACAACCTTCCTTGCGTCAAGTTGCCTGAGATCAAACTTCCTCGACAGGCTCAACGGATTTGTTCGATAGTAATACAAGGGTTCACGTATATAGTAACCACCTCTCGCGTTATCTGCGATGGGTAATGACTGCAAAAGGTCCTCAGCGAAGCTAAGTTTAAAGAAAGGGGAATAATCAGCGTCCACATCCATCGCGCTACGCCGGACTGCTTTTGTGCACATTGAGAATAAAGTCGGAGGCACACACGATATTCTTACAAGGTCCGCCCTCGTGAAATGACCCGTGCAGCCAAAAACCGCCCCCTCAATCGTAGAAAAGTCACTATGGCGACTATATGCATAAGCAACGACATCAATGTCATCTCCCGATTGAAATGCCTCGTCAATCATCTCGAGAGCGTCGGGACGTAAAGTGTCATCAGAATCGAGTGAAACGAAGACATCGCCTTTCGCTGCCTTAAACCCTGCCCGACGAGCCGCCAATAGGCCAGAATTACTCTGATGAATAACGCAAACCCGGTCACCAAGCTCTTGTGCAAGCTTATCGCAAATTGCATGCGAAGCATCAGTTGACCCGTCATCCACGAGAATGAGCTCCCAATTCGTATACGTCTGCGACACGACGGAATCCACGCAATCTCGAATATAAGTCTCAGTGTTATAAATCGGAACTATAACTGAGTAAAGAATGGACATACTGTCAGCCTTCCTCACTATTCGTGTCTTCCATGAACCCAAATCTCAAACCATCGGTAATAAAAAAACCAGCCATCCTGGACGCTTCAGAGGCGATATCATAGCCTGCTGCCCTCACCGAAGCCGCCGCCACCTTTCTTGTGGCAGAAGGTTCGACTTGAGACATATATTTCGCCCATGCCTGTGCACCTGCAGAAAGTGGTAGCCTCTTCAGCGAGTCAAGAATCTCAACTTCTGATGTAATAGCATCGGAACAAAGGCAGGGAAGACCCGACGCCTGGGCTTCAACCAGAACAAGACCCAATCCTTCGAAGGTGCTGGGCATAACAAAACAATCCGCCGCACAAAGTAAAAAAGGCACATCATCCCTAAAACCAAGGAAACGGACTTTATCGCCCAAGGCGAGAGCATCAACCATTGCCCGTAGAGCCTCCTCATCAGGGCCAACACCGACAAGCAGCAGAATGCTATTAGGCCTCAGACGCGTCAGCTCTTTAAATGCTTCCAACAGGAAACGCTGGTTCTTCTGATGATCAAGCCTCCCAACATTGATGTAAATGGTTTGGTTTCCAAGCTTAAGCTGCTTACGCGCACGAGACCGAGCCGACTCGTCATATGAAAAACGCTCAACATCGACTGCATTCTGGATAATCCGAAAATGCCGAGAACTCAGCTGGGCCGCATCGAAACACCATTCCGCGGCAGGTTGGGAGCAGGCCCAGAAATCCGTGGCGAGCGAAGCGAGGCGAATCCGATTCACTTTATGCCTCATAATTCTAAGCCAACCGTCTGCAACATCGCGAGTGTTGTGCGCATGAGCAATACGCAATGCCACACCAGCGGTCCTCGCTTCTTCCAATATATCGAGATTGCCCCATCTGCAGTCATTGAGCCATACTGCATCGTAGATGTTCAGACGTTCCCTTGAAAAGCACTTGATAGCCTTCCTGTACCCGATGGGATCCCGAGCACGTGAGGGTAGATGAATCACCTCACCACCGCGATCAAGGACCCAATCTTCGAAGGCCATGCGATCGCAAGTGGCGACAAAGTCAAACTGCACATCGAGCGGTGATATGTGATCAACATAGTTCTTGACTACCATCTCCAGGCCACCAATATTTGAAGTGAGGCCCCAAACCAGTACCCTTTTTCTCTGAACGCTCATCACCAGCGCCCTCCCTTTCTTCCCGAAGGTGACGCACCCCGGTCGCCGCAAAGCTTGAAACGAAATAAGCAATCACTCGCTGGGCGATCAGATATAAGCCCCATGAGTATCATGAGCAAGGTCCAAGCAAAATTAGTTCCAAGTGAGTCAGCAAATAGCATCTGGGCCATGACGAACGTCATCACGAACGTCCCATAGAGACGATTACAGGCCATATCCCAGTAAAACGAGATGAACAAAGCAAGACCCAAAGGAGAAACTTCAAGGATGAGCCTCGCAAAATCCATCTCGATGCCCCGTCCCACAAATGCTTGTATGGATCCGAATCCATACAACACGTAATTCTGGGAAAGGGCGTTAGCAAGCATCTGGCTCCTTCCCGAGGTGAAATGAGACTGGGTCTCGCCGAACAGACGAAAGAAGACTTGGCCATTCTCAGGTAGGAGAAGCCAGAACCAGAAGAAAGCCGCAAGAAAGAAAATAGTTTTAAAAAAGACAGCCCAGCCTCTCCCGATGCATCTGTCCGGATCGAACAACAAAGGCAAGACTAGCGCAGCAATCGCGTAGACAATCATAAGCCGCTTAAACACGAATATCGCAAACAGCGTGCTCAAAACTACCCAGACTTTATTTCTTCTAAAGTAGCAGAAGTAAAAACAAAGCATAATGGCGTTGCTGGCGGCATGACTCGATTCGGTAACTGATTCGGAATCTGTAAAACTCGACGAGAGCAAAGCCCCAATAGATAAGTTCTCAAATCCAACCTCAAGCCCAAAACCGACAATGGAGAAAAAGAGAATAACAACCATATCGCGGTAGATTTGCTCTTCGCTCAGACTGTTCAACAGGCAGTACGCCAAGACAATAGGAATGGCCATCTTGAGCAGAAGTACAATGCAAGTCGTGTTTACGGTGCCCCTAACAAGCATAGTTAGGCAGGTAAAAAACGCAAAGGAGGCCAGAACAACGAACAGCTTCCAGAATTGTCTTCCGAACAACTCACGATCTGTGTGAATCACCAATGGTAAAGAACAAAATACCGCAAGAAGGGCAGTCACATATTTGACGTCAACCAACACGGAGTCAATATTGTGTGCAACATAGATGCCATCAGTAAGCGCCTTCAGAGCATAAGTGGCCACAAAGAGAACAGAGACGACAGACGACAAATCAACCAAGCGCCGTGGGCGATAGTTCCCATCTAGCACAAAGCACCCCACCTTAGCTGTAGTTTTCGTTGAGGCAGTCATGATGATGTACCGCCAAAAAGAGCATCTAAGACCGCTTTATTCACCGAAGAGTACATGTATTGTCCAGACTCCTCGTATGCCTTCTGCGAATAGGACTGGTAATCCAGTGCAACGCGCCCGATCGCCTTGCGAATCGACTCAACGCCCCCGTCGGTATTTTCGCCGGTAGCCCCGAACTCCACGACCTCCGAGATGCCCCCCACGTCTGTGGTGACGACGGGTAGCCCCATCCCCATGGCCTCCAGAATGGTCATGGGGATACCCTCGTGGCTGGAGTTCATCACGAGAATGTCGGCGCGACGCATCTCGTCGAGCACGGCGTCGTGAGCGAGTGCGCCGGTGAAGCGCACCTTCGACGCCGGAATGGAGCGCAGTTCGTCGTCGAGCTCCCCAGCGCCCACGAGCGCGAGTGAGGCAACGCGGAGGTCGGCCTCGGCGGCCTCGATTATCGCCGGTATTCCTTTCACAGCCGAGAAACGCCCGACAAAGAGCAGCCTTACGGCCTCGGGGTCGAAGTCCCTCATCACGTCCTCGCGATAGGTGATGGAGTTGCCGACGAGCCTCACGTTACCGTTGAGCTTCGAGTACTCGGCTTGCGTCTCGTGGTCAAGGACAAACAGGCCGTCAGCCGCCTTGATAACGTGCTCCAGATAGCGCTGGAACATGCCCGCCACAGGGGAGCCCGCAAAGAACCGAAGGTCCTTCGACATCCCGATGAAGCTGCCGTGCGAGAAGACGTAGCGCCTCCGGCCGCCGCACAGCCCGACGAACGTAAATGCCTCAGGCGTATGGATGTAGTTGACGTCGTCTCCTGATAAGCGGAGCTGTCCGAGGTGGCGCAGGAGGCCCTTGGCATACTCGAGCCTGAGCGACCTCTTGGTATGGCTCTGGTCGGTCTCGGCGAGGCACACGGGCAGAAAGTCGAAGCTCCTGCCGCACAGGTCGATCGAGGAAAGAACGCCGACCCGCGCCGGGTCGAGCGACACACCGACGAGTACCGTCTTGTCGGCGACGTCGGGGCGCTCCTCGGCGAGATAGCGCAGGAACCCCTGGATGCTCGTCAACTGCCCGCCGAGCGGGAAGTTGACGAAGTTAGATGTGTCGTATATGACGAGGCGAGCTTTCGGCTTCATCGTAGGACCCTGCTTTCCGGAAGATGCAACGTTTCTGGGCAACCCCCCGTGCCATACGTCCAGACGGGCGTGCCGCAGGCCTCGGCCTCAAGGTTCACGGTCGGGTAGTTGTCCTCCTGGGTGGTATTGAGAAAGATGTCCGCAGCCGTGTAGACCGCCGCAAGCTGGGCCTGGTTCGCCGTGCGCTCAACCATCACTGCGAGACACCCCCCCCCGCAGCGGATTACGGTTGCTCTGAGATCGGAGAGGTCGGGAGCAAGCAAGTGAGCCTCCGACCCCTCGGCGGCCTCGACGCAGGCGGTCCCCTCGACAACGGCCACCGGAGTGCCGCACGCGGCAGCCTCGGCAACGGTCATACCGTAGGTCTCCTCGATGCTCGGATTGACGAAGAGGTCCGCAGCCGTGTAGATAGCTGCGAGCTCGGCGGGGCCGTCCACGCGCTCGAGACCGACGACGTTCTTCGGGAGCTCCTCAATCTGTTTCTTCGACAGCCCTACCAGGACAACGGCGTAGCGGTCGTCCAGGTTGGCAGCCAGCCACTCGAAGTCCTTGAGCCCCTTCCTTTCGGTCCAGGGGCTCGCGACGCCCAGCACCATGAAGCGGTCGCCGATGCCGTGACGCTCACGAAAGTCGCTCGGGGTGGGCTTGAAGACCTCCGTGTCGACCGTGTTGTGGCGAACTTCAACGGGGTATCCCGCGAGAAAGCTCTGGGCCACCAGGTCGGCGAGCCACTGGCTCGGCGTCACGATGGTCATGCGCTCCGGCGGCACACTCGTGAACGCGCGGCGCTTGTCCTCGAAGTTCTTTCTGCACGCGCCGGAACCGTAGGTCGTTGGGTATTCGCGCAGTTGGGGGCACTTTTTTGAGTACGAGCAATGAGAGCGCCACTGCTCGCACTTTACCATGGTAAAGTGCGAGCAGTGGCCCGTAAACGGCCAGCAGTCGTGCAGGGTCCAGCGCACCTGGCAGCGATGGACCGAGAGCCACCCGAAGAGCATCTCGACGTTCACCCAGTAGCCGTGCACGTTGTGCAGGTGCACCACGTCGGGGTCGATCTCGTCCAAGATAGCAAGCATTCGGCGCGTGTCCCTCTTGGAGTAGAAGCCCGCGCGGTCGGTCACTCGAGCGAGCGCCCCGTGCAGGTATACGCCAGCGTCGGTTGAAACCCGGCGGTTGTGGTCGTCCACTGTGTCGTGCCTACGGCCCCAGAAGGCGTACGAGTCGGCACCCAGTTCGATGAGGCCCTTGTGCAGGTCGCGCATGATGGTGCCGGTGCTGCCGTTGTAGAAGCTGTTCAGCTGCACGTAGCGAAGGGGCCGACCAAGGCCCGCCCCATAGCGATCGATGATGTCCTCCGCCTGGCCCATGCTAGTACTTCCTCCATACCATGCGGTCGACGACTCCCGTGTAGGACTGGATGATGCGCACGACCTTCGGGGCAACGTCGTCCTGGTAGTCCGGCACGGGGATGCCGTGCAGGCCCTCGGCCTCGAGGGAGACGGCAGTGCGGACGGCGTTCAGGAGGTTGCGCTCGTCGATGCCGGCCAGGGTGAAGCAGCCCTTGTCCAGGGCTTCGGGGCGCTCGGTGGAGGTACGGATGCACACCGCCGGGAACGGGTGGCCGACGCTCGCGAAGAAGCTGGACTCCTCGGGCAGGGTGCCCGAGTCGGAGACGACCGCGAAGGCGTTCATCTGCAGGCAGTTGTAGTCGTGGAAGCCCATGGGCTCGTGCATGCGCACGCGGGGGTCGAGCTCGAAGCCGGTTGCCTCCAGGCGCTTGCGGGAGCGCGGGTGGCAGGAGTACAGGATCGGCATGTCGTACTTCTCGGCCAGCGCGTTGATGGCGGTGAACAGGCTCGTGAAGTTCGCCTCGGTGTCGATGTTCTCCTCGCGGTGGGCGGAGAGCAGCATGTACTTCTTCGGCTCCAAGCCGAGCTCGGTCAGGACGTCCGACGCCTCGATCTTCTCCAGGTTGGCGCGCAGGACCTCGGCCATGGGAGAGCCCGTGACGTAGGTGCGCTCGGGGGCGCAGCCGGTGTCCTTCAGGTAGCGGCGGGCGTGCTCGGAGTAGGCCAGGTTGACGTCGGAGATCACGTCGACGATGCGGCGGTTGGTCTCCTCGGGCAGGCACTCGTCCTTGCAGCGGTTGCCGGCCTCCATGTGGAAGATGGGGATGTGCAGGCGCTTTGCCGCGATGGCGGACAGGCAGCTGTTGGTGTCGCCCAGGATCAGAAGGGCGTCGGGCTGCACCTGCACCATGAGCTTGTACGAGGCCGCGATGATGTTGCCCACGGTCTCGCCCAGGTCGGCGCCCACGGCGTCCAGGTAGACGTCCGGGTCGTCGAGCGACAGGTCGCGGAAGAAGATGCCGTTGAGCGTGTAGTCGTAGTTCTGCCCGGTGTGCGCCAGCAGGCAGTCGAAGTGGCGGCGGCACTTCTTGATGACCTCGGACAGGCGGATGACCTCGGGGCGGGTGCCCACGATGATGAGCAGCTTCAGGCGGCCGTCGTCCCTGAATGCGATATCGGAATAGTCCTTGCCCATGCGGCTAGACCTCCTCGTAGTAGGTGTCGGGGCTCTCGGGGTCGAAGGGCTCGTTGGCCCACATGACCGTCACGAGGTCCTCGGTGTCTGACAGGTTGGTGATGGAGTGCGTGTAGCCGGGGATCATCTCCACGGCGCGCATGTCCGAACCGGAGACGATATACTCGTCGACGGGGAACGGCTTGCCCTCGGAGTCCTCCCCCACCTTCCTCAGCTTGATGGAGGCGGTGCCGGAGACCACCAGGAACCTCTCCCACTTGCTCATGTGCCAGTGGTTGCCCTTGGTGATACCGGGCCTGCTCACGTTGACGGAGACCTGGCCGCGCTCGGGCGTGCGCAGGAACTCCGTGAACGAACCGCGCGCGTCCATGTTGGGCCTGAGGCTATAGGCGAAGTTGCCCGGCTCGTAGTAGGACAGGAACGTGCTCCAGAGCTTCTTGGAGAAGGAGCCCTCGGAAAGGTCGGGCACCGTGAGCGTCTCGCGGCTGTCGCGGAAGCTGCCCAGCAGGCAGACGATCTCGCCTAGCGACTTGACGTCAGTTTCCGGGACGTAGCAGAACTCATCACCCTCTACCCTCTCGAGCCCCTCGTAGCCGCAGCGGTGCTCCTCGCCGAGCAGGGCGCCCAACATCTCTTCGACAAGGTCGTCGATGTAGAGGAGCTCCAGCTCCACGCTGGGGTCGTTCACGGTGTAGGGGCGGCCGTTGGCGATGGCGTCGCAGAAGGTCGCCACGGCGGAGTTGTAGCGCGGGCGGCACCACTTGCCGTAGAGGTTGGGGAAGCGGTAGATGAGCACCGGCGCCCCCGCGCGCTCCGAGTACTCCCGGAACAGGCCCTCCCCCGCGAGCTTGGACTCGCCGTAGACCGAGCCCTCGAAGCGGCCCGACAGGCTCGCCTGTGCGGAGCTGGAAAGCATGACGGGGCACTTATTCCCATGGCGCTCCAAGGTGTCCAGCAGCGTGGAGGCGAACCCGAAGTTGCCCTCCATGAACTCGGACTGGTCCTTGGGGCGGTTGACGCCGGCCAGGTTGAAGACGAAGTCTGCGCGGGAGCAGTAGTCCTCCAGCTCGGCGGGCGCCGAGTCGAGGTCGTACTCCATGACCTCGAGGGGAAGGAGCGGCTGGTATTTGGCGCGGCGGTCCTTGCCGTCGCGGATGTTCTTCAGCGCGCAGCAGAGGTTCCTCCCGACGAAGCCCCTGGCGCCGGTGACGAGGACGCGCACCCTACTGCACCGCCTCGTGCTCGCGGCCCTCGAGCGCCAGCTGCACGTACTCGGCGGTCTTGATCTTGGCGATGGTGCCCTCCACGTCGAGCCTCTCGGTGTTGTGGGAGGTGTAGGACTCGTCGGCCTGGGTCTCCACCTCGCCGTCGACGACGAACTTGTCGTAGTTCAGGTCGCGCGAGTCGCAGGCCACGCGGTAGTAGCCGCCCATATCCTCAGCGCGCAGGCGCTCCTCGCGGGTCATGAGGGTCTCGAAGAGCTTCTCGCCGTGGCGGGTGCCGATCACCTGGGTGCCAACGCGGCCGAAGACCTCCTGCACGGCCTCGGCGAGGTCGCCGATGGTCGACGCCGGCGCCTTCTGGATGAACAGGTCGCCGGGGTTGGCGTGCTCGAAGGCGAACTGCACCAGGTCCACGGCCTCGTCCAGGTTCATGAGGAAGCGGGTCATGTTAGGGTCGGTGACCGTGAGCGGCTCGCCCTTGCGGATGCGGTCGATGAACAGCGGGATTACGCTGCCGCGCGAGCACATGACGTTGCCGTAGCGGGTGCAGCAGATGGTGGTGCGGCCGGCGCCGTTGCGGGCGTTGGCGTAGATGATGGACTCCATCATGGCCTTGGACTTGCCCATGGCGTTGATGGGGTATGCGGCCTTGTCGGTGGAAAGGCACACTACGCGGTCCACGCCCTCGTCGATGGCGGCGTGGAGCACGTTGTCCGTGCCGATGACGTTGGTGCGCACGGCCTCCATGGGGAAGAACTCGCAGGAGGGCACCTGCTTCAGGGCGGCGGCGTGGAAGATGTAGTCCACGCCGTGCATGGCGTCGCGCACGCTCTGGGCGTTGCGGACGTCGCCGATGAAGAAGCGCACCTTGGAGGCGAGCTCGGGCGACTTCTCCTGCAGGCGGTGGCGCATGTCGTCCTGCTTCTTCTCGTCGCGGGAGAAGATGCGGATCTCGGCAAGGTCGGTGTTCATGAAGTGCTTGAGCACGGTGTTGCCGAACGATCCGGTGCCGCCCGTGATCATCAGGGTCTTGTCTTTGAATGCATTCGTGGGTTTCATCTACTTGCCTTCCTTGCGCCTTGCACCTGTGAACTCGTAAAAGAGGAATTTGGTATTAGTAATGAGATATCGTTTGAAGAGTCGTTTCGGCTCTTGAATAAGTCTGTATAGCCACTCGAGGCTCAGGTCCTGCATCCATATCGGCGCCTCTGGCACCACACCAGCGAGAACGTTAAAGGCGCCGCCGACGCCAATCATCAAAGGTTGAGGGCCGCCTTTGAGCTCGTACATAAGGACTTCCTGGCGAGGGGCGCCCAGAGCAATCCAGGCAAAATCTGCACCAGAATCGGCAATACGCTTGGAGAGCTCGCACTTCTCATTTTCTGTCAAAGGCCGGAAAACTGATGGCTCCATGCCTGCGATGTTCAGGCCAGGATAGGTTTTTTGAAGCGATTGCTTTAGAGCGTCGAGGTTCTTCTGCTCGTTTCCGTAGAAATAATGACTCCATCCGTATTGATTGGAAATCTTGAAAATCTCGCGCATCAGGTCCGGACCAGTAACGCGGTCCATTGATTCAATTGATTTAGACCCCAAAACTGACAGGGGTTTACCGTCGGGAACGGACATGACCGATTCAGCCTGGCAGGCCCAATAGGAAGGATCATCGTGGGCCATAACGGACGTGTGAGCATTTGAAACGCATACGTATTCGCCATGGAGCTCATCAATATGTTTAGTGAGAAATTGAATGCAGCTAGACATATTCGTCCCGGTAATTGGGACATCAATTACCGGGACGCGCTTGAGTTCGGGGTATTTTGAATAACAATCGAGCATTAGCACGCACCCTTGCCGGTAATAACCTCGATCACCGTGAGGATGACGATCTTGAGGTCCGTGACGGGGCCACGCTTGGCGATGTACTCCAGGTCGCGCTGGACCATGCCGTCGAAGCCGGTCGAATTGCGATCCGTCACCTGCCACCAGCCGGTGATCCCGGGCTTCACGGCCAGGCGCTGCAGGTCGTACTCGGTGTACTCGGCCACCTCGTTGGGCAGCGGCGGGCGCGGGCCCACGACCGACATCTGGCCCAGGAACACGTTGACGAACTGTGGGAACTCGTCGATGGAGTGCTTCCGGATGAACTTCCCGATCTTCGTTACGCGCGGGTCTTCCTTCATCTTGAACATGGCGCCGGCGATCTCGTTCTGCCCCTTGAGCTCGGCGAGGCGCTCGTCGGCGTCTTTGTACATGCTGCGGAACTTCCACATGCGGAAGGTGGACAGGCTGCCGTCGCGGTGGGTCTGGCCCACGCGTATCTGGCTGTAGAACGGGTTGCCCTCGCTCTCCAGGCGGATGGCCGCGGCCAGCACCAGGCTGGGTATGGCGATGACGGCCAGCACACAGCCGCTGAACACGATGTCGAAGGCGCGCTTGACGGTGCGGTAGGCCAGGCGCGTGCGGTCCCAGTCCTTGAGGGCCTGCATGGCCTTGTAGCGCATGCTCACGTCGCCGCCGTTCATGGCCTGGGCAACGAGCGCGGCCCCCACCGGCGCTCCTTCTGAATATTCAGTTTTGTCTGACACTATTTCCTTCAAACCTACGTCCCCGCCCCCGAGGATCCTCCTGTCCCGTTAAACACTCGCCCGCAGCTAGGCGATCGCCTTTTTAAGGTTTCGCATTGCGCGCTGCTCGGCTGAAAGCACGGCAAGACCAACGCGCGTAGTCACGCGTCGGCCGCACAAGTCGAGCTCCAAATAAGCAGTGCTCTTGCGTCTGTTAATGGATTTGATAAGGCCCTCGTGGCCCAGTAACGGACCAGCCGTCACTACGACCTGGTCGCCGTCTTTTAAGGCCTCGCTCATGGGCACAACGCGGTCTCCCGCATGAGTAAAGCTGCCAATAAGCTGGACCTCTTCTTTTGCCAGCGGCACAAACTGCCCATCCTGGGATAGCACCCGAGCAAAGTCGTCCATGCGCAGCAGATGCTGTTGCACGGTGCGGGGATCTGCCGTATCGCAGATAAGATAACCGGGAAAGAGCGGCTTGGTCGTGTTGACCCATTCGCCGTGTACTTTAATCTCGGTTTGAAATTGGGGATAAAAGAGCTCCTGCATGGCGCCAGCCGGCACCACATGCTCTATGCGCTCGCGCATTACATCTTCGCGACCATTAATGACCTGGATCACATACCACACGAGCACCACCCCCTTGCTGTCTTACGTGTGGCTCACGGGGTTTAGGTATGGCTTCGCCAGGGCGCTTGTGCGCGAAGGCGCTCCATATTCAAACCCTGAGCCCAGTTAGACAAGCGCGTGGCTCTGCCCCACCGTGAACGGTATGTATAAGTGCAGTTGCTAGAGTCGCGGACGTGTATCGCAAAATGACCGCGACCCCAGCTGGCTGCGTGCGATCCAGTCAAGCGGGAACAAAACTGGATCGCACGCAAACAGCTGTAGGACTGCTGCGATGAGTCATGGAATATCGAATCGAAAGAACAGCTTGCCCGTAGACAAAAACAAAGCATTTCGATGCGAAACGCATGACGACTATTGGAGCTCGTGGTTTTTCTGGCACCGCCGTTACGGCCGGATGCTGATCGACCCTGTGCTTTGCGGCTTGCTGGAGCCGTGAACACAGTTGAACCCATGTAACGTTATTTATCCTAGCACAGCAGGTAGCCCATACGTTTTGGGGTGTGTTTAGCAACATATTGGTTACTTGCCGTGGTTATGGGGGATATTGTGCCGCCTTGCACACATTGCCGCAGGTTTATGGGGGTGTGTGGGTTGGTGAGCACTGCCTGAGTTGTATTACTGGCGGCGTGAATTGCTCAAACTATTATGCTTGGCTAACAAACTTTGTACAAAACGGGGAGGTATTTGCGCAACTTTTTGCGGGGCGGGCGTCACTTTGGTTTGTAGTGTGGACACGTATGAAAAAAGCCTTCGGTTTTCCGAAGGCCTTTGCATTCACGATGGTGGAGACGAGGGGGATCGAACCCCTGACCTCTTGACTGCCAGTCAAGCGCTCTCCCAGCTGAGCTACGCCCCCGTGACGAGGAGATACTATAGGGGAAGATTTCCTTTGATGCAAGGACTTTTTTGGGTTGTTGACCTGCCTTACGGGTTTTCCTGGGAC
>NZ_JBNPOK010000027.1:0-22873 GCF_050315135.1 Collinsella sp. SGI.033 | reverse complement strand
AACCGGGACACACTTTCCGGTGGGCCAGAAACCAAGATTGCGCCCGTCTTCTATCTAGGATACTTTTATTAAACAGCCCCTAGTATCGTTCTATTTCAGATACCGCCTACCGATTGTAGATGGACAGGTCGTTAGTGATTGTTGGAAGATAACTTTGGTTTATTTGGTCTAAGGGGAAGAAGCAGTTTAATGAATCGAAAGTTGCATCCGCTTCTGTTTCCATTTGTGCTGACTATAGCGTTCGTCGCTTGCCTTTCCGGTTGTTCGGCTGGCGCGGGGACGGCAAGTACGAATGACGGCGATATGAAGAAACAAACTGTGTCATGCGGTCTGGATGATTCCGTCTCTGCTTCGATGGAGATTCCAAGAAGTTGGGAGGTTGAAGACGGCGAGGACGGACTGCTTACGATTACGCCTGATGAATTTGATGGCATGGTAATGCTGGGTCTGGATATATACCCGCTTTCAGATTTTGGTAATGATCAGGAGTTGCTTGATTTTTGGGCTGAGAATTTGGATGGAGTATCGTCTGATTGGACCCTGATCAGCTCGAAGTCGGACTCTGTTCCAACGTATTTAACGAGTGTCGACATTGATGGAAATAAGGAGCCAAAAGGATATCTTGTCGTTTCAATTACAGGAGACTCTTCGGTGGGTGCTGAACTGATTGCGGCTAAGGCTGATTGGAGTAAAGCGAAACCGGTTCTTATGGACGTTGCGAAATCGTTTGAGGTTGATAGAAAAGATGCCCCTAATTATGGTGGGTCTTCTAACTCAAATTCTGACAACAAAGATACCAAATCAGACCTCGGATCTAACGAAGCATCTCCTGCGGCAAGTTATTCCGCAGGGTCATATCGTGTGGGGAAGGATATTCCGTCTGGCGAGTACAAGATAACGTGCTCATCAAGATTCGGCTATTACTGCGTTTATCCCGATTCATCGAAGGGTGACATTCTCTCGAACGGCAATTTCAACACGTGTACATATGTTACGGTTTCAGATGGTCAGCTGCTCGAAGTTACCGGTGCTTCATTTGTTGCAATTGCGGATGCGAAGCCAACTTCGACATTGAGCGGAGAGGGCATATATAAAGTTGGACTCGATATTCAGCCAGGCGAGTATAACATCACGGCGCAATCGGGAAGTGGGTACTATGCGGTTTTGAGCGCGGTGGATGCAAATGAATCCTTCAATATTATTAATAACGATAATTTTGAGGGAAATAGCTTTGTTACTGTTGCCGATGGACAGTACCTTGAAATATCTAGGGCTACCATTGAGACTTCATAGGTATCTAAGTCTCGAATTCCTCAAGACCTCACTGTTATGGAGCTTCTGCTTTTGAGCTAGTCGTTTGCTGGGAATCACATTGGGGCGGATTGGAGTTTCCGGTCCGCCCTTTTCATGCCAATAACTAGGAATTGGCCTAACGATAGAACGTTGCGGTAGAAGGCCGTACGGGCTAACCCCTGAAAACATTCCGCAGACCAGAAACGCCCCCGTTCGTAGCTCCGGAGGAGCAGAACGGGGGCGTTTCATTGGTCGAGGACGTTTTCAGGGGTTAGCCCGTACGGCCTTCGGGCGAGTGCGTCCGCTACTCAGCCATCTGAGCCTGGACGGCGGTGATGGCTACGACACCCACGATGTCGTCGGCAGAGCAGCCGCGCGAAAGGTCGTTAACCGGCTTGGCGATGCCCTGTAGGATGGGGCCGTAGGCGTCGGCGCCGGCGAAGCGCTGGACCAGCTTGTAGCCGATGTTGCCGGCCTCGAGGTCGGGAAACACGAGCACGTTGGCCTTGCCGGCAACGGAGGAGCCGGGAGCCTTGAGCTGGGCGACGTTGGGGACGATGGCGGCGTCGAGCTGCAGGTCGCCATCGATGGCGAGCTCGGGGGCCTTCTCCTTGCAGAACTTCACGGCCTCCTGGACCTTCTTGGCGACTTCGCCGCCGGCGGAACCCATAGTGGAGTAGGAGAGCATGGCCACGTGCGGCTCAACGTTGCCCATGAAGGTGGACCAGGAGTGAGCGGAGGCGATGGCGATCTCGGAGAGCTCATCGGAGGACGGGTTGATGTTGAGGCCGCAGTCGGCGAAGATCAGCGTGCCGTCGGTGCCGAACTGCGGGGTGTCGGTGCACATCACAAAGAAGGCCGAGACCAGCTTGGTGCCCGGGGCGGTCTTGAGGATCTGTAGCGCGGGGCGCAGGGTGTCGGCGGTGGAGTGGCAGGCGCCGGAGACCAGACCATCGGCATCGCCCATCTTGACCATCATGGTGCCAAAGTAGGTGGCGTCCATCACCTGGGCGCGAGCCTGCTCGATGGTGACGCCCTTCTTGGCGCGGAGCTCGGCAAACTTCTGCGCGTACTCCTCGTGCTTCTCGGCATTGCGCGGGTCGATGACGGTAGCGCCGGGAACGTTGATCTCGTCGGGGTTGCCCAAGATGACGATCTTTGCCAAGCCCTCCTCGATGATTTTGGTAGCTGCGATGATGGTGCGCGGATCTTCGCCCTCGGGCAGGACGATCGTCTTAAGGTCGGCCTTGGCGGCAGACTTCATACGGTTTAGGAAATCGCTCATGTTACTCCTTACAAGCGTTTCGCTAAGCTCCAGGCACCCGGCTTTCCACGAATAAACCCGCTGCTAGCGGGTTTACCTTTCAAATATGTACGCCGGGGTGCTTGAGCTTTCCTTGTGTGGCAAGCTCATTATAGGACGCATTAGCGCTATAATCGCTCTGATAAATATGTCTCGAAGAATGTTCGAGAAAAGCCCAGCTAACGAGCCCGTGGCTTTTGACAAGGAGTATCGATGCAGATTACCTCAGGCCTGCCTGAAGGCTTTAACGCCGGCGCATACGACATGATTGTCGTCGGTGCCGGGTATGCCGGTGCCGTTTGTGCCCGCCGTCTTGCCGAGACCATCGGCTATCGCGTTGCCGTTTTGGAGCGCCGTGGCCACATTGCGGGCAATGCTTACGACTGCTTTGATGAGGCCGGGATCCTGGTCCACGAGTATGGTCCGCACATTTACCATACCTTTAACGAGCGCGTCCACAATTTTCTGTCGCGCTTTACCAAGTGGACGGACTACCAGCATAAGGTGCTCGCCAACATCAACGGCACCCTTATGCCCGTGCCCTTTAACCACGCGAGCCTCAAGCTCGCCTTTGGCGATGAGCGCGGCGAGGAGCTGTATCAGAAGCTCGTGGAGACCTTTGGCAAGGACGTCAAGGTGCCCATCATGGAGCTGCGCAAGAAGAACGACCCGGATCTTGCCGAGGTCGCCGATTACGTCTACGAGAACGTCTTTTTGCATTACACCATGAAGCAGTGGGGCCAGACGCCCGACCAGATCGATCCCTCGATCACCGGCCGCGTTCCCGTCTTTGTGGGCGACGATGACCGCTATTTCCCGCAGGCTCCCTTCCAGGGCATGCCGCAGGACGGCTATACCGCGTTGTTCGAGCATATGCTCGACCACGATCTGATTGATGTGTTCTGCGACGTGGACGCCCGTGACCTCTTTGAGATTGACGAGACCACCGTCAAGATCGACGGCAAGGTCTATGGCGGCGAGATCGTCTACACCGGTCCGCTCGACGAGCTGTTCAACCTCGACTTGGGCGCTCTGCCGTACCGTACGCTCGACATGAAGTTCGAGACGCTCGATATGGACCAGTTCCAGCCCGTGGGCACCGTCAACTACACCACGAGCGAGGATTACACGCGCATCACCGAGTTCAAGAACATGACTGGTCAGGTCCTGCCCGGCAAGACCACCATCATGAAGGAGTATTCCAAGGCCTATACGCCCGGCTCGGGCGAGACGCCCTATTACGCCATTCTGGAGCCCGAGAACCGCGAGCTCTATGAGCGCTATCTTGAGCGCGTCCAGAACCTGACGAACTTCCACCCGGTGGGTCGCCTGGCCGAGTATCGTTACTACGATATGGATGCCGTGACCAACTCTGCCCTCGATCTTTCGGATGAGATTATCGCCTGCCATGCATAAAGTCATATCATTCGGTATTCCCTCGTATAACGCCGCCAAGGACATGGACCATTGCATCACCTCCATTCTGGAGGGGAGCGATTATGCCACTGATATCGAGATCATCATCGTCGATGACGGTTCCAAGGACGAGACGGCAGCTAAGGCCGATGAGTGGGAGGCGCGTTACCCCGGTATCATCCGCGCGGTGCATCAGGAGAACGGCGGTCACGGCATGGCCGTCCTCTCGGGCCTGCGCGAGGCGCAGGGCACCTACTACAAGGTCGTCGACTCGGACGACTGGCTCGACGGTGCGGCGCTTTCGACCATGCTTTCGATTCTGCGTGGCTTTGAGGAGCGCGACCAGCGCGTCGATCTGTTTATCTCGAACTATGTGTACGAGAAGGTTTACGAGGGTACGCATACCGCTATTGGTTACAAGTTCGCCCTGCCGCGCAAAAAGATCTTTACCTGGGACCAGATCGGCCATTTCCGTCTGGACCAGAATTTGCTCATGCACAGCCTGTGTTATCGCACGGATGTGCTGCGCGCGTCCAATCTGCCTATGCCGCCGCACACGTTCTATGTCGACAATATCTACGCCTATGTGCCGCTGCCGCGCTGCAAGACCATGTACTACGCCGACATCGACCTCTATCGTTACTTTATCGGTCGCGAGGGCCAGAGCGTCAACGAGGCCACGATGGTCAAACGTCTGGACCAGCAGTTTCGCGTGACGCGCATTATGATGGAGTCGTTCCATCTGTATAGCGATGTCGAGTCGTCGCGTCTGCGCGCGTACATGATGGGCTATTTCACCATGATGATGGCAATTTGTTCGGTGCTTACCAAGCTTTCCGATGAGGATTGCGCCGACGAGCGCCTGACGACATTGTGGAGTGATTTGAAGGCCTACGACGAGCGTATGTATCGTCGTGCACGCTACGGTGTGGTCGGCTTCTTTACCAACCTGCACGGGCGGGCTGGAGACAAAACCACACTCGGCCTATACCGTCTTGCCTCAAAGATCTTCAAATTCAACTAGCTGATGAGTAATCGCTGCTGATAGGTTGACTGGGCCCCTTGGCCTTTAGTTTGCTACTGCGAACAGTCCTGCTCGCACGGAAAGCACATTAAGTGCTTTCCGGCTCGTGCGGAACTTGTATCAAACTAAAGGCCAAGGGGCCTTTGCTATAAGAAACGATTGTCAGGCTGCCTGAATTTGAAGATCTTGGACGCGCGGTACACAGGGGCCTGGGCTGAAAGAGATCTTGTTGAGTAGGTTGCCCGGTTGGTCTTGGTTATGTTTGTCGCGAGTTCCGCACGAGCCGAAGAGCACTTAATGTGCTCTTCGTGCGAGCCAGGACTGTAGAGCAGCAAACATAACCAAGACCAACCGGGCAACCGGACGAGCTAGTTTACTTCGCAACACCGGGGATGCCGTGGGATGTTTTGGCGGTTTTGGCTCCGTTTACGATGGCGGTTTCCAGGGCCCTTACGGCGAGCATGCCCAGCAGGTCTAGGGGAACGGCGGCGCTTGCCTGGCTGCCCAGCTTGCCGCTGGCAAGGGTGTAGATGGTGTCACCGTCGTTGGTGGTGTGTGTGGGGCGGATGGCGTGTGCATAGGCGTCTGCGGCCATCTGGGAGACCTTGGTGGCCTGGGCCTTAGTGAGCTCCACGTTGGTGACGATGCAGCTGATGGTGGTGTTGGTGCGGTCGAGTGGCATTTTCATAGAGCCGGCGGCGGCAAGGGCGGCGAGCTCCATGTCGACGATCTGGTCGCTATCGGCTGCGGCGCGCATGCCGGCCACCCACTCGCCGGTGGTTGGGTCGACCACGTTGCCACAGGCGTTGACCGAGACCACGGCCCCCACCTTGACGGTGCCCAGTGCCACGGCAGCAGCTCCCAGGCCAGCCTTCATGCAGGTGGCGGGGCCCATGAGCTTGCCTACGGTGGCGCCGGTGCCGGCACCTACATTGCCCTGCTCGAGTGTGGTGGGGGTATGGTCGAGCGCCTCGCGCACGGCGGCGATACCGGCCTCAATGTCGGGACGCACGGTGGGATCGCCAAAGGCGAGGTCGAAGATGCAGCTGGAGCACACGATGGGCACCTGCGTGGGGCCGACGGGCAGGCCGATGCCGCGGCTCTCGAGTTCGCGGGCCACGCCGCTTGCCGCCTCGAGACCAAAGGCCGAGCCGCCCGAAAGGCAGACGGCGTGGACCTTATCGACGGTGTTCTCGGGACGCAGCAGATCGGTCTCGCGCGAAGCGGGAGCGCCACCACGTACGTCAACGCCGCCGGTGGCACCCTCGGGCGCCACGATTACGGTGCAGCCGGTGCCGGCCTCCCCGTCTGTATAGTTGCCAAAGCAAAAGCCATCGACATCGCAAACGTCAATGGCTTCGAGCAGTGTGTCCATGTTTTCTCCTATCGGTTTTCCGCCGGGCCTTATGCTCGGTCGGGATCCGTGCGGTACGGCAAAATTGTAGGCGCCGGGGGATACCCAGCGCCAGATGCAATTACGAGAGTTTTTGAATCGCGCGTGCGACGCGAGCGATGGGTAAGCCCACCACGTTGTAGAAGTCGCCCGCAATGTCATGCACGAGCATGCGGCCGCCTGTGCCCTGGATACCGTAGGCTCCGGCCTTGTCCATGGGTTCGCCGGAGGCAACATAGTGCCCGATCTGCTCCTCGGTAAGCTCATAGAACGTCACGTCGGTCACATCGACAAACGACAGACTTTCGGCGGCATGCGGAGCTGCAGCGTCGCCGGCTTTAACGATGCAGACGCCGGTTGCCACCTGGTGCGTGCGGCCCGAAAGCTCGCGGAGCATGGTGCGTGCCTCGTTCTCGTCTGCCGGCTTGCCCAAAATTTGCCCGTCAAAGGTGACAATGGTATCGGCTGCGACAGTCAGTTCGTTGGGTTCGGCGTGCTCGGAGGCAACGGCAGCGGCTTTGGCGCGTGCCAAGCGTTCGACAAGCGTAAGCGGAGCTTCGCCATCAAAAGGTGTTTCGTCGATATCTGCGGGAATTACGCGAACGTCATAGCCCGCCTCGCGCATCAGCTCTATGCGGCGCGGCGATTGCGAAGCCAAAATCATAGCTGGATGCCCTCGGCAACCTTCTCGACGGCCTTGTCGCCGGCGAGTGTGCGCAGCAGCTCCAAGGCAAAGGGAAGTGACTGTGCCATGCCGCTGGCAGTGATGATGTTGCCGTCTTGCGTGACCTTCTCGCCGGTATAAGCACCCTCGGGGAAGCTCTTCTCAAAGCCGGGGAAGCACGTGGCTCGGCGTCCCTCGAGCAGACCAAGCTCGCCCAGGATAAACGGGGCGGCGCAGATGGCGGCAACGTGCTTGGTTGCGGCGAACTCGCAGACTACATCGCAGACACGCTGGTCGGCGCGCAGGTTGGTGGCTCCGGGCAGGCCGCCGGGCAGCACGATGCAGTCGTACTCCTCAAAGTTGATCTCATCAAAGAGCGCATCGCAGGTCACGGGAATCTGCAACGAGCTTACGACCTCGCGCGTGGGCATGATCGAGATGAGCGTGGCGCGCACGCCGCCGCGACGCATGACATCGACCATGGTCAGGCATTCAATCGTTTCAAAGCCATCGGCGGCAAGAACGGCAACGCTGGGCATAAGGGTTCCTTTCATAGGGCGGCATACAATTAGCCGTCTTATACCCCGAAGACCTATGCTTGCCACGCTCGATTTCCCAATGTTTAAAAAGGGACGGGGCTATTTTAGCTACCCCCACCCATCCTCAACAATCTCAATCCGTAACATCTAGACCCACTTTTGACCCCTAACTGTTACAGATCAAGACAAACGGAAACCGCCCCGACAAAACGTCTAAATCTGTAACATCTACGGACCAAAACCGGGTCTTACTGTTACAGATCGAGACAGTCCCCAACGCACCGCCCCGTTCGGGGAACGACCGCCACAGGTACGGCGGGCAGAGACTCACTTTTTTCCTCGGTTTTTCTTGACGGAATCTCACCTGTTGTAGTATTTTGTCTCAGTCTAAAAACGCGTGGACTTTTCTGGGCGCTAGCCACCTTTTTGCCACGCAACCGAGCAGTCGGTTGCGTGGCTTTTTTCGTCTTGGCAGCAGGTGCCACATGCACCGCCAGAAGACCGCACGAGCCCACCTTCCGACTGCAGGGAACAGACGCACGAGACGTGCATCTGCAAGACAGCAGACGGAAGGGAGCCTAATGGCAGGAACAAACACAATCAAGCAACAGGCCGCCGGGACAGGAGCCACGGGCGCGGGACAGGCCAAGGCGGCGCTCCAGGTCTTTGCGGGCGGCGCCTGCTACGGCGCGATGGCCACGACCTACAAGCTCGCCTACGCCGCGGGCTTCACCTCGGCGCAGGTGGTGGCGAGCCAGGCGTGGTTCGGCTGCCTCTTCTTCGCCCTCGCCACACTCGCGGGCCATGCACTCGGGCACCGCTGGCAGCGCGTGGGCTGGAAGCTCGCCCTCAAGCTCATGGGCCTGGGAGCCCTCACCTGCCTCACCTCAATCCTCTACTGCTACGCCATGAGCGTGCTGCCCGCCCCGGTGGCGCTCACGCTCCTCTTCCAGTTCACGTGGCTGGGGCTCCTGTGGCAGACCGTCATGACGCGCCGACCGCCGAGGGCCCTCCAAGTGGTCTCCGCCTTGGTCATCGTCTTCGGAACGGTGTTCGCCAGCGGCGTTTACAAGACCGGCATCGCCGGGTACGACCCCGTGGCCCTGCTCTGCGCGCTGGGGGCGGCCGTGTCCTGCTCCCTCTTTGTCACCCTCTCCGGCAAGGTCGAGGCCCCCTGCTCGTCCGAGCAGCGTGGCGTCATCGTATGCGCGGGCTCCGTGGTCATGTCGCTCACGGTGTGCCCGGACTACGTCGTCTCGGGCGTCCTCGCCCAGGGCATCCTGCCCTTTGCCGTCATCGCCGGCTTCTTTGGCATGCTCTGCCCGGTCCTGCTCAACGGCCTCGGCGCCTATGACGAGGTGCTTCCCGACGGCACGATCGAGGACGACTACCGTATCGCCTACCTGCGCGAGCACATCGAGGCCATGCGCGACGCCATCGAGCAGGACGGCGTCGAGATGCTCGGCTACACCACCTGGGGGCCAATCGACCTCGTGAGCGCGGGCTCCGGCGAGATGGAGAAGCGCTACGGCTTCATCTACGTGGACCGCGACAACCTGGGCAACGGCACGCTCGAGCGCAGGTGCAAGAAGAGCTTCTACTGGTACCAACAGGCCATCGCCACCAACGGAGGCGACCTGGGCTAGCCGCCCGGGCAATATCACTAAGGAGAAAATAATGGCTGAAAAATACGACGATCTGGCCAGATCCATACTCGAGAACGTAGGCGGCGCCGAGAACGTCGCCAGCGTCGCGCACTGCATCACGCGCGTGCGCTTCAAGCTCAAGGACGAGTCCCGCGCCAACACGGCCAAGATCGAGGCCCTCAAGGGCGTCATCCAGGTCATCCAGGCCAACGGCCAGTACCAGGTGGTCGTGGGTAACATCGTCGAGGACGTCTACGACGCGGTCCTGGAGGCCGGTAACTTCTCGGGCGGCGCAAGCGCCGACGACGAGCCCCAGGGCGATAAGACCGTTGCCTCCGTCATCATCGACCTCATCTCTGGCATCTTCCTGCCCATCCTGGGACCGCTTGCCGCCGCAGGCATCATGAAGGGACTGCTTGCCCTCATCACCTACTTCGTCCCGGCCTTTGCAAACGACGGCCTCTACACGCTGCTCTACACCGTGGCTGACGGCTTCTTCTACTTCCTTCCCGTCGCCCTGGCGTTCAGTGCCGCGCGCAAGTTCCGCATGAACGAGTTCACTGGCGTGGCAATCGGCGTGGCGCTCCTCTACCCGACGATGGTCGCCCTGACCTCGGGCGAGGCGCTCGGCAGCATCGACCTCGGCGTGGCCGGCACGTTCTCGTGGTACGCCACCGCCCTCGGGGTCCCCATCATCATGCCCGTGTCCGGCTACGTGAGCTCGGTGATTCCCGTCCTTCTCATGGTGTGGTTCGGCTCTATCATTGAGCGCTGGCTCAAGAGCTGGATGCCGGCTGCGCTCAAGATGTTCCTCGTCCCGCTCGCCACGATGACGGTCTCCATCGTCTTGGGCTACCTCGTCATCGGCCCGGTGGCCACCCTCATCACCAACCTGCTGAGCGCGGCGTTCTCGTTCATTTTCCAGCTTCCCGTGGTTGGTTCCGTCTTGGGCAGCGCCCTGGTCGGCGGACTGTGGATGTGCCTCGTCATCTTTGGCTTCCACTGGAGCCTCATCCCCATCTCCATCATGAACCTGAACACCCTCGGCCACGACAGCGTGCTCGCCGCCACCATCGGCCACGGGTTCGCGCTCGGAGCGGTCATCTTTGCCATGTATCTCAGAAACAAGGACGAGCGCTTCCGCGGCATCGCCCTTCCCGCGATGATCTCCGCCTTCTTCTTCGGCGTCACCGAGCCGGGCATCTACGGTATCGCCCTCCCCAACAAGCGCGCGTTCGTCGTGGCATGCCTGAGCTCCGCCGTGGGCGGCGCCATCGTGGGAATGACGGGCGCCCTCATGTACATCTCGGGTGGCCTCGGTGTCTTCAACCTGCTCAACTTCATCGACGGGACCTCTGGTGGCGCCGGAATCTCCCACATGATCTTCGCGATCATCGCCTCGCTCGTCTCTGCCGTCCTGGCCTTTGTTATCGAGTTCATCACCTACCGGCCCAACGACGACGAGGAAGGCGCCCGCTAGCTTGGGCCCTTCTCGACCAGCTCTATGTAGTTGAGGGCAGTTGAGGTGGGTGAGGGCCGAGGGCGGTCGAGGGGCCGCCCTCGGCCCGGGACAACCTGCCAGAAGGCGTTTAGCTTTCTCGGGCGGCAGTTCAATGTCCAAGAAATGGGGGGCGGTTTAATTTCGGGACGGGGATTAAATAATCATTCGGAACAAATTTATTTTTATCCCCGTCCCAGAAAAATCATCGGGTGTGGTCTTGGGCAAACAGTCTAGTTGCGCTTGAGATGGGCGACGGTTTCGCAGTGGAAGGTTTGCGGGAACAGGTCGACCGGCGTGATCTTGACGGGGGAGAAGGTGCCTTCCTCGACAAAGCGCTTAAGATCGCGTGCCAAAGTCGCCGGATCACAGCTCACGTAGGCCACGTCGCGGGCGCTCGTGCTGGCGATGAGGTCGATTGCCTCGGGTGCCAGACCTGCACGCGGCGGGTCGACCACCAGGACATCGGCATCCTGGTCGGGGAACTCGCGCACGGCATCGCCGCCGATGACATCGACGTTATCGAGCTTGTTGATCTCGAGGTTGCGGCGCAGGTCGCGCACGGCCGGGCCGTAGGCCTCGACGGCGGCAACAAAATCACAGCGGCGGGCGAGCGGCAGGGTAAAGGTGCCGGCGCCGCAGTACAGGTCCATGGCAAGCTCGTCTTCTTGCGGGTCGAGCGCCTCCATGACAAGCTCGATCAAAATCTCGGCGCCCTTGGTGTTGACCTGGAAAAACGATGGGGCAGAAAGGCGCATCTGGCCGTCGGCGATGTTCTCGGTCCAGGAGCCCTCGCCGGCGAGCACCTCCACCTTGGAGACGCGGCGGGCCTTCTTCTCGCCCTTGCTCATGACGCGCACTACGCTCGTGGGGCGAGCGGCGTCTGCCAACACGCGCGAGACCTGCGAGCGCGGGAAGGAGCCCGTGGGCGTCCAAAGTGCGACCTCGAGTGCCTTGGTGCGACGCGAAGCGCGAATGCCCACGCGCTCCAGACCCAGATCGTGACTGCCGCTCAGATAGTTGAGCGCGCCGACGACCGATTTGAGCGCCTTGGGAAAACGCTTATCGAACAGCGGGCACGAATCTACGGTGACGATCTTGCTGGGATCGACGCCGTGCATGCCAAGGCGAACGCGGCCGTTAACGAGGGTGGGCTCCAGCTCAATCTTGTTGCGGTAGCCCCAGTCGTCCTTGGTGTGGCGGATGGGCTGGACAAGATCGTTGACCTGCTCGGGGGCGAACTTGCCAATGCGCTCGAGCGTGGAGCGCAGGTTTTGCTCTTTGGCGGCAAGCTGCGCGGTGCGCGAGAGATTGCCCCACGAACAACCGCCGCAGACGCCCACGAAGGGGCAGGGGGGCTGAATGCGATCGGGGCCCGGCTCCAGAATCTCGGTCGTGCGGGCGCGCATAAACGACTTGCCGTCCTGCACGATCTCGGCCTCGACGGTGTCGCCTGCCACGGCGCCCTGCACAAAGACGGCCTTGCCGTTGTCGGCGTGCGCCAGTCCGTCGGCGCCGTAGGTCATCGATTCTATGGTGAGCTTCATGTTCCTGCCTGTCATTCGCGGTATTGTTCGCAACCATGGTAGCAGTGAAAAGCGCCCCGTATTTGGGGTATTCCTCAAATACGGGGCGCTTCTACAAACGTCTATTTCGTCTTGCCGGTAATGAGCGTCTTAAGGCCTAGGCCGATCAGGCCCAGTCCCATGCGCACGCGACCGGGGCGATGGCGCTCGATGGCCTTGGTCTTGCCGGTGGGCTTATCGCGACGGGCGTTCGGTTCGTGTGCGGGCTTGGTGACCTGCGGCTCGGGCCGAGGTACAGGTGTGGGCTTGGGCTCAATGACGGTCGCCTGGACCTTCTGAACCTCGGGCGCTTTCTCCACGGCGGGCTCTGCGGCAGCCTCGGGCTCTTTCACCGGGGGAGAGGCAACTGCTTCCGGCTCGACAGTGGGCTCGACAACTGCCTCGCGCTCAACCTCGGCCTGAATAGCCTCTTCGGCCACACGTTCCTTCTCACGCGCGCGCTGCTGCGCGGCGGCCTCGGCGTTGCGATAGGCACGCACCAGCAGAGCTTCCTGCGAGTTGAAGGGCTTCTCGCCTTCTTTGCGCTTCACGGGAATCCAGGTGCCGTCACTCGTCAGACTGCGTGCCTTCACGTTGTCGCGCAGCTGCATGCCCATGTACTCGTGCACCTGGGCGCGGCAGGTGGGGTCGAGCACGGGGAAGGCGATCTCCACGCGGTGCTCGGTGTTGCGCGTCATCATGTCTGCCGAGCTCAGGTAGATCATATCCGAGTCCACGCCAAAGGCATAGACGCGCGCATGCTCCAAAAAGCGTCCGACGATGGAGCGCACGTGCACGTTCTCGGTCTTGCCCGGAACACCGGGCTTGAGGCACGAGATACCGCGGATGATCATGTCCACGCGCACACCGGCACACGATGCCTCGGCGATCTTGTCGATGACCTCGCGGTCGGTAAGCGAGTTGAGCTTAAAGAACACGCGGGCGGGCTCGCCGACAAGGGCACGCTGAATCTCGCGGTCCAGGCCGCGCATGATGAGCGGCTTGAGGCCCACGGGCGCCACGCCCAGGAAGCGGTAGTCGCCGCGCAGGTTGCCCAGCGACAGGTTGCGGAAGAACAGGTTGGCGTCCTCGCCGATGCCGGGATGCGCGGTCATGAGCATAAAGTCGCTGTAGAGCTTGGCCGTCTTCTCGTTAAAGTTGCCGGTACCCAAAAGCGTCAGACGGGTAAGCGCCATGCCCTCGCGATAGGTGAGCTGGCAGATCTTGGAATGGCATTTAAAGCCCTCGGAGCCGTAGATAACGGTGCAGCCGGCTTCTTCCAGCCGCTCGGCCCATTCGATGTTGTTTTGCTCGTCAAAGCGGGCGCGGAGCTCCATGAGCACTGTAACCTCTTTGCCGTTTTCGGCAGCATCGATGAGCGACTCGCACAGGCGGCTTTGTTTGGCCACGCGGTAGAGCGTGATGCGAAGCGAGATGCACTCGGGGTCGTAGGCTGCTTCGTGCACCAGGTCCAAGAACGGATTCATGGTCTCGTAAGGGTAAAAGAGCAGCTTGTCGTGCTGCAGCACCTGATCGCGGATGGAGCGGGTCATATCGATGGTGGGGTTGGGCTGCGGCCTAAACGGCGTAAAGAGCAACTCGTTTCGTAGATGCTCGGGTATTTTGCCCTCAATGCCAAAGACATAGCCCAGGTTGAGCGGGATATCGCAGGTAAAAACCGAGCGGCGCGAAAGCTCGAGCGCTTTGCGGATGGTCTTGAGCGTTGGCTTTTCGAGCGAACCCGATACGGCGAGCACCACCGGCTGCAGGCGCAGGCGCTTCTTGAGGATGCGCTTCATGTGCTGGCGGTAATCCTCTTCCTCCTCGACGCCCTCGCCGTCCGGATCGATGTCGGCGTTGCGGGTGACGCGGATGAGCGCGCGGTCGAGCGGCTTATAGGAGCCGAAGCAGCTGTCCAGGCAGGCGAGGATGACGTCCTCGAGCAGAATGTAGGAGTAGGTGCCGGTGGGCGAGGGGATTTCGACCACGCGGTTCATCGAGGCGGGAATCTCGATAAGGCCCAGCAGGCTCTCCTCGTCGGTGATGCCGTCCAGGCCACAAGCCAGATAGAGCGCGCCGTTGCGCAGGTTGGGGAAGGGATGGCGCGGATCGATGACCAGCGGCGAGATGACCGGTGATACGTAGGCCTGGAAGTAGCGGGTTACAAAGGTATGTTCCTCGGGCGTAAGCGAATCGATGCGGGCGCGGTGAACGCCCAGAGTGTCGAGCTTGTCCTCGATGCTCTTAAAGATCGACTCCCAGCGGGTAAGGAGCCCGGGCAGCTCTGCCATGACAGCATCGACCTGTTCGGAGGCGGTCATATTGCTCTTGTTGTCGACGGGCTGTTTTTTGAGCTCTGCCAGATCGGACAAGCCGCCCACGCGCACCATGAGAAACTCGTCGAGGTTTGACTCGAAGATCGAGACGAACTTAAGGCGCTCGAACAGTGGCACAGACTCATCGAAGGCTTCGTCGAGTACGCGGTTATCAAAGCGCAGCCAGCTAAGCTCTCGATTTTGCGTATACGAGAAATCGCGCGGTTTCTTGCGCAGCTTGGCGGCGTTCTGCTTCTTTTCGATTTTGCTCGGCATATGCATCTGTCCGTTCAGTCCCCAAAGGGACGGTAGCCTAACACTGTTTGCTATTGTCTCAATTTAGTCGACCTATGGCGCGGACGTATCGCGCGAACGGTATCTTTACCTACTTATTACGCTGACGATCCGAAGCACTAACGTCCGGTGCTTTGAACAAGCGATCTATATCCTCACTCAACTGGTGAGAATGTATGAATAAGAATGATAGCAAGCTGAATATAATCGAATTTAGGTCGAATCGAGGACAAGCGTCATTATTATGCAGAAAACCGTTTTCACTATGCAATTTTGAATCATGGATAACTTTGAGTGTTCAATCTTGATTTCCTAGAAAAATAACGTTTACCTAGGAAAATCTGCTTTACGAAACTGAAGTGCATCATGGGAAATCATATGCGATATACCGTTCATCGTACTTTGTTGACCGTTCGGGGGCGAGGTAGAATTGCGGGTGGAAATTGGATATAACTAGAGCTGTCAGCAAGCAGCGCTCCATACGGAGGGGCGCTAACGAATCGGCCCTGACAAGGGTCCGAAAGAAAGGTAGGAGGCCATGACGAAAGGTCTGCACGTGCCTTCCGAGATCGGCAAGCTCAGGAAGGTCTGCCTGCACCGTCCCGGCGACGAGCTCCTCAACCTGCCGCCCGACGAGCTCGAGCGGCTCCTGTTCGACGACGTCCCGTTCCTGGAGGTCGCGCAGCAGGAGCACGACACCTTCGCCCAGATCCTGAGGGACCAGGGCGTCGAGGTGCTCTACCTCGAGAACCTCGTCGCCGAGGTGTTCGACCAGGTCCCCGGCGCCCGCGACGAGTTCACCGACCAGTACATCGCCGAGGCCGGCATCCGCGGGAAGCACATGCCGCAGATCGTCCGCGAGAAGCTGGACTCCATCGAGGACAACCTCGAGTTCGTCAAGAAGACCATGGCCGGCATGACCAAGGCCGAGATCGAGATGCCCCTCACGGCCTCCACGACCCTCGACTCCCTGGTCAACTCCGAGTCCGAGTCCGACCTGATCATCGACCCGATGCCCAACCTCTACTTCACCCGCGACCCGTTCGCGGTCGTCGGCGAGGGCGTCAACCTCAACCGCATGTACTCGGTCACCCGCAACCGCGAGACCCTGTACGGCAAGTACGTCTTCAAGTACCACCCCGACTACAAGGACGTCTCCCTGTACTTCCGCCGCGACTGCCAGTTCCACACCGAGGGCGGCGACGTGCTGAACATCAACGAGAAGACCCTCGCCGTCGGCATCTCCCAGCGCACCCAGGCCGCCGCTATCGACGTCATGGCCCAGAACATCTTCTGGAACTCCGACTCCAAGGTCGAGCGCATCCTGGCCTTCGACATCCCGGTCTCGCGCGCCTTCATGCACCTCGACACGGTCTTCACCCAGATCGACGTCGATAAGTTCACGATCCACCCCGCCATCATGGGCACCCTGCGCGTCTACGAGCTGACCGCCGGCAAGAACCCGGGCGACGTGAACATCCGCCTGATCGAGGACACCCTCGAGCACGTCCTGGAGGACGCCACCGGCGTCGACCAGGTCAAGCTGATCCCCTGCGGCGGCGGCGACCCGATCGCGGCCTCCCGCGAGCAGTGGAACGACGGCTCCAACACCCTGTGCGTCGAGCCCGGCAAGATCTGCGTCTACGCCCGCAACACCGTCACCAACGACGTGCTGTACAAGGAGGGCCTGGACCTTCTCGTCGTGCCCTCCGCCGAGCTCTCCCGCGGCCGTGGCGGCCCGCGCTGCATGAGCATGCCCTTCTGGCGCGAGGACCTCTAAGGTTTTCAAAGATCCGTACGGGTCTTAAAACAAACATCTAGCTGCCATTAGATGTCTCCCATTGGGGCGGTGCGGATCTTTCGCACCGCCCCATTCTTGTTTAATGAATCTTAATTAACATCAGATAAGGTGGCCCATATGACCAGGGGCAGTCACGTTGATACCCCCCCAACGGTGTCGGCTTCTTTGCCTTTTGGGCATCATCTCGATTCCCATGACCTTTGCCGGCATCACCCCCGTGTTCTAGCGATTGGAGCCTAACCATGGATATCAAGACGATCGGCGTTGAGGAGTGGCTTAACGTTTGGGAGAAGAGCGCCACGTGGGATATCGCCCAGTCGACGATCTCCTCGCTTACCATGGGCGAGCTGCGCGCGCTCGACGAGCAGGACGGCGCCACATTCTACGAGCGCCTGGATCGCGAGAAGATGAACTACGGCTGGATCGAGGGTTCACCGGAGTTTAAGGCTGAGGTCGCCAAGCTCTATCGTCGCGAGGTCAATCCCGATCACATTCTGCAGACCAACGGCTGCACGGGTGCCAACCTCAACGCCATCATGGCCGTGGTCGAGCCCGGCGATCATGTCATCGCCGAGTGGCCTACCTATGCGCCGCTCTACGAGATCCCGCGTTCGCTCGGCGCCGAGGTCGAGTATTGGGAGCTTCGCGAGGAGCTCGGATGGAAACCCGATATCGAGGAACTCAAGCGCCTTGTTCGCCCCAACACGAAACTCATCTGCATCAATAACGCATCGAACCCCATCGGTTCGGTGCTTGATGCCGATACGCTCGGTCAGATTGCCGAGATTGCCCGTTCGGTGGGCGCCTACGTGCTGTGTGACGAGGTATATCTGCCGCTCGAGAACACCGAGTCCTTTATGTCGATGGCCGACGTGTATGAGAAGGCCATTGTCACCAACTCGGTATCTAAGACCTATTCGACGCCTGCAGCCCGCGTGGGTTGGGTCGTGACCGACGAAGAGGTGTCCAATCGCATCCGCACCTATCGCGATTACACCATGATCTGCGGCGGCGTGTTCAACGATGCCCTGGCGACCTATGTGCTTGAGCAAAAGGACAAGATTCTCGAGCGCAACCGCAAGATCGTGTCTGGCAATCGCGATATCGCGCAGGCTTGGATCGATACGCAACATCGCGTTTCATGGACGGCCCCGCAGGGCGTGTCTACCTCGTTTATCCAGCTTGATATTCCCGAGGACGACGAGGAGTTCTGCAAGCGCCTGTTGTCCGAGAGGGGAGTGCTGCTGGTGCCCGGCAGCCGTTTTGAGCTTCCCTGCGGCGCACGCCTGGGCTACTGCGCGAGCGAAAATGTTCTTCGCGAGGGCTTGAGGCTTCTGGGCGAGGCACTGGCCGAGTTCGATCGCTAATCTCTTGAGGCCCTCGAAGGCCTAAACCTTACTTGGCCCTAGGTGTACCGAATGCAGACCCGCCCCTTCTGGGGGCGGGTCTGTTTGTCTTTGCCGCCGGAAAAGTCAAGTTGTTACAAATGGAGACGCAAGATCGATCGGGTATTCGACGGGCCTTATACTAAGCTTCCGGTGAACGGTATCCAACGTCTGGTAAACGGTAATCTGTTTGCTAAAAATGAATAGGACAAACTTTTTTATGAATAAAAATCAAAATGGTTGAGAGACAGCAAGAATTGCGAATTCTATTCATATAGTTGCGCGAAATATGCAATCTGAGGGTGGTTTAATAAAGTTTAGTTCCATTTGATTTTTGGATTGAAAACGCGTTTAAGCACGTAAATACACTTTATTAAGATGAAGTGTGCCATGCGTGAAGTATATGTGTATGCCGTTCACCCCCTATAAAAAACCGTTCGGGGGCAAGGTGGAAGTATGGGTTGAATTTGGATATAAATATGTCGTCAGCAATAACGCCTCACACGGAGGGGCGCTAACGAATCGGCCCTGACAAGGGTCCGAAAGAAAGGTAGGAGGCCATGACGAAAGGTCTGCACGTGCCTTCCGAGATCGGCAAGCTCAGGAAGGTCTGCCTGCACCGTCCCGGCGACGAGCTCCTCAACCTGCCGCCCGACGAGCTCGAGCGGCTCCTGTTCGACGACGTCCCGTTCCTGGAGGTCGCGCAGCAGGAGCACGACACCTTCGCCCAGATCCTGAGGGACCAGGGCGTCGAGGTGCTCTACCTCGAGAACCTCGTCGCCGAGGTGTTCGACCAGGTCCCCGGCGCCCGCGACGAGTTCACCGACCAGTACATCGCCGAGGCCGGCATCCGCGGGAAGCACATGCCGCAGATCGTCCGCGAGAAGCTGGACTCCATCGAGGACAACCTCGAGTTCGTCAAGAAGACCATGGCCGGCATGACCAAGGCCGAGATCGAGATGCCCCTCACGGCCTCCACGACCCTCGACTCCCTGGTCAACTCCGAGTCCGAGTCCGACCTGATCATCGACCCGATGCCCAACCTCTACTTCACCCGCGACCCGTTCGCGGTCGTCGGCGAGGGCGTCAACCTCAACCGCATGTACTCGGTCACCCGCAACCGCGAGACCCTGTACGGCAAGTACGTCTTCAAGTACCACCCCGACTACAAGGACGTCTCCCTGTACTTCCGCCGCGACTGCCAGTTCCACACCGAGGGCGGCGACGTGCTGAACATCAACGAGAAGACCCTCGCCGTCGGCATCTCCCAGCGCACCCAGGCCGCCGCTATCGACGTCATGGCCCAGAACATCTTCTGGAACTCCGACTCCAAGGTCGAGCGCATCCTGGCCTTCGACATCCCGGTCTCGCGCGCCTTCATGCACCTCGACACGGTCTTCACCCAGATCGACGTCGATAAGTTCACGATCCACCCCGCCATCATGGGCACCCTGCGCGTCTACGAGCTGACCGCCGGCAAGAACCCGGGCGACGTGAACATCCGCCTGATCGAGGACACCCTCGAGCACGTCCTGGAGGACGCCACCGGCGTCGACCAGGTCAAGCTGATCCCCTGCGGCGGCGGCGACCCGATCGCGGCCTCCCGCGAGCAGTGGAACGACGGCTCCAACACCCTGTGCGTCGAGCCCGGCAAGATCTGCGTCTACGCCCGCAACACCGTCACCAACGACGTGCTGTACAAGGAGGGCCTGGACCTTCTCGTCGTGCCCTCCGCCGAGCTCTCCCGCGGCCGTGGCGGCCCGCGCTGCATGAGCATGCCCTTCTGGCGCGAGGACCTCTAAGTCTTTCCGTTTCCGGTGCGGTCCCCCTACAACCGCACCGGTTTTGCCCGTCAAACGGGCAACACGAATACTTGCGTAATTCATTTTTCGAAAGGAAACGAACCATGGGTGTTAACCTCTCCGGCCGTAGCTTCCTCAAGCTCCTCGACCTCACCACTGAGGAGATCGAGTACCTGCTCAAGCTCTCCAAGAACTTCAAGGACATGAAGCGCGCTGGCGTTCCGCATCGCTATCTCGAGGGCAAGAACATCGTTCTGCTCTTCCAGAAGACCTCCACTCGTACCCGCTGCGCCTTCGAGGTCGGCGGCATGGATCTGGGCATGGGCGTCACCTACCTCGATCCGGGTTCGTCGCAGATGGGCAAGAAGGAGTCTATCGAGGACACCGCCCGCGTTCTCGGCCGCATGTATGACGGCATCGAGTTCCGTGGCTTTGCCCAGGACGACGTCGAGGAGCTCGCCGCTAAGTCCGGCGTGCCCGTGTGGAACGGCCTGACCACTGAGTGGCATCCCACCCAGATGCTCGCCGACATCCTGACCGTCCAGGAGAACTTCAACTACGACATCAAGGGCAAGACCCTCGTCTTCATGGGCGACTGCAAGAACAACGTTGCTCGCTCCCTCATGGTTGTCTGCTCCAAGCTCGGCATGAATTTCGTGGCCTGTGGCCCCGAGGAGTGCATGCCCGCTGACGACGTCATCGAGGCCTGCAAGCCCATCGCCGAGGCTAACGACTGCACCATCAAGCTGACCACCGACGTCAAGGACGGCGTCACCGGTGCCGACGTTATCTACACCGACGTGTGGGTCTCCATGGGCGAGCCTGACGAGGTCTGGGCCGAGCGCATCGCTCAGCTCACCCCGTATCGTGTCACCTCCGAGGTCATGGCTATGGCCAACCCGGGTGCCATCTTCCTGCACTGCCTGCCCAGCTTCCACGACACCAACACCACGATTGGCGCCGAGAAGTGCGAGCAGTTCGGCATTACCGAGCAGGAGGTCACCGACGAGGTCTTTGAGAGCCCCGCTTCCAAGGTTTTCGACGAGGCCGAGAACCGCATGCACACCATCAAGGCTGTCATGTACGCAACGCTCAAGTAAGAGCCTTTAAGCATTTCGCTCGGGGTGTATTGCTGCACACCCCGAGCGGTTTGTCTGGTAAATATCTTGCGTCGGGCGGTGGGCACGGCACGGAAGATCCGCTTCGCGCGAGAAAGTTAATTGATTTATGAAGGGGGGATGAGAACTATGACTGAGACCGCTAAGAAAAAGCGCGGTATGCCTTCATCGTTCACCATTCTTCTAGCTCTGCTGGCAATTGTTGCAGTGATTACCGTTATCGTCTCCGGCACGTCCGGCGGCGCTGTTACTGCAGCCCGCCTGAGCGATTTCTGCACCGCCCCGATTCTGGGCTTCGCTGACGCTCTGCCCGTCTGCCTCTTCGTTATGATCCTGGGCGGCTTCCTCGGTATGATGACCGAGACTGGCGCTCTGGACAACGGCATCGCCGTTCTGGTGCAGAAGCTTAAGGGCAACGAGATCATGCTCGTTCCTGTCCTTATGCTCATCTTCTCCCTCGGTGGTACCACCTATGGTATGTGCGAGGAGACCGTTCCCTTCTACGCCCTGCTCGCCGCTACCATGATGGCTGCCGGCTTCGACCCCATGGTCGGCGCCGCTACCGTCCTGCTCGGCGCTGGCTGCGGCTGCCTGGGCTCCACGGTTAACCCGTTCGCCGTCGGCGCTGCCGTCGACGCTCTGACCGGCGTTGGCATTGAGGTCAACCAGTCCATCATCATTGGCCTCGGTGCCGTCCTGTGGATTGTTACCACGGCCATTTCCATCTTCTTCGTCATGGGCTATGCCAAGAAGGTCAAGGCTGACAAGGGTTCCACCATCCTGTCGATGCAGGAGCTCAAGGACGCCGAAGAGGCTCACGGCAAGGCTGCTTCCGAGGTTAACAAGGAGGTCAAGCTCACCGGTCGTCAGAAGGGTGTTCTGATCGCCTTCGCCTTCACCTTCGTCGTCATGATCGTCGGCTTCATTCCGCTGGCCGACCTCAACGAGGGCGTTGCCAACTTCTTTGACGCTGGCGCTGTCTACGATGCCGACGGTAACACCGTCGTCCAGGGCTGGTCTGCCCTGATCACCGGCCTGCCCATTGGCCAGTGGTACTTCGACGAGGCTTCCACCTGGTTCTTCCTCATGGCTATCCTGATCGGTATCATCGGTGGCCTGTCCGAGAAGCAGATCGTTAACACCTTCATCACCGGCGCTGCCGACATGATGTCCGTTGTTCTCGTCATCGCCCTCGCCCGTGGCATCTCCGTCCTCATGGCCAACACCGGTCTCGACGTCTACGTCCTCGACGCTGCCGCCAGTGCCCTGGCTGGTCTGTCCGGCGTGATCTTCGCTCCCATGAGCTTCCTGGTCTACTTCGGCCTGTCCTTCCTGATCCCGTCGACCTCTGGTATGGCTACCGTCTCCATGCCCATCATGGGACCGCTGGCTGTTAAGCTCGGCTTCTCGCCCGAGGTCATGGTCATGATCTTCTCCGCCGCCATCGGTGTCGTGAACCTGTTCACCCCGACCTCCGGTGCCATCATGGGCGGTCTCGCCCTGGCCAAGATCGAGTGGACGACCTGGCTCAAGTTTGCCCTTAAGCTCATCGTCGTTCTCTCCGTCGTCTGCGCCATCATCCTGACCGTCGCCTGCGTGTTGATCTAAGTACCCAACGGGTGCCCCACGGAAACCTTGACGATCCTGTAGAGGATCACTTGGTCATCGTCTGTCCGGTGGGGTCAACCCACCGGTAGACTCCTACCTTTAGCCCCCTCCCGTTCCGTGCGCGGGAGGGGGCGCTCGCTGACTTATGCTCAACCTGCGATGTTGCCATTGTTGGTGCAGGGGAAGTGCGTTTGGGGCAGCTAATTTGG
>NZ_JBNPOK010000026.1:0-23099 GCF_050315135.1 Collinsella sp. SGI.033 | reverse complement strand
CTTTTTTAGCTACCCCGGCTGATTGTTTGCTGGTTTAGCCGATAGCCTGCCGGGGCAGCTAAAAAAGCCCCGTCCCAAATTAGCTACCCGGCTTCGATGACTGGGTCGGTGCCCTTTGTGCGGAGGTGGGCATTGTTGCTTTATACTGGTGCGGTTAGACATCCATCCTGCAATCGAGGAGATTTCCATGGCATCAGACGTTCGCGTCCGCTTTGCACCCTCACCGACGGGCAAGCTGCACATCGGCGGCGCCCGCACCGCTATCTATAACTGGGCTTTTGCCCGCGCAAACGGCGGCACGTTCATCCTGCGCATCGACGACACCGACCCCACCCGCTCTACCGACGAGAACACGCAGATCATTCTGCGCGCTATGCGTTGGCTGGGCCTGGACTGGGACGAGGGCCCCGAGGTTGGCGGCGACTTTGGCCCCTATGCCCAGACCGAGCGCCTGGACCTGTACAAGCAGGCCGCCCAGAAGCTTTGGGACGAGGGCAAGGCCTACCCCTGCTTCTGCACCAAGGAGCAGCTCGAGGCCGACCGTAAGGCCGCCCAGGAGCGTAAAGACCCCTTCCAGGGCTATCAGCGCCGCTGTCGCGATCTCGATCCCGAGGAGGCACGCCGCCGCATCGAGGCCGGCGAGCCCTACGTCCTTCGCATCAAGGTGCCCGAGGACCGCGGCGATGTCGTCATTCACGACGCCGTCCACGGCGAGGTGACCTTCGACGCCAAGGAGCTCGACGACTTCGTCATCTTCCGCTCCGATGGCACGCCCACGTATAACTTCGCGACCGTTGTCGACGACGCCATGATGAAGATCACCCATGTCATCCGCGGCGACGACCATCTGTCCAACACCCCGCGCCAGGTCATGGTTTACGAGGCCCTCGGCGCGCCCGTTCCCACGTTCGCCCACATCTCCATGATCTTGGGTGCCGACGGCAAGAAGCTCTCTAAACGCCACGGCGCCACCTCGGTGGAGGAGTACCGCGACGCCGGCTACCTGTCCGACGCGTTCGTTAACTACCTGGCGCTGCTCGGCTGGTCGCTCGACGGCGAGACCACGATCATCCCGCGCGATGTCCTGGCCAGCAAGTTCTCGCTCGACCGCATCTCCAAGAACCCGGCGACCTTCGACCCCAAAAAGCTCGACTGGGTCAATGCCGAGTATATCAACAACATGTCCGACGCCCAGTTTGCCGACGAGATCATGGTCCCCGAGCTGCACGAGGCCGGTATGATCGAGGGTAACATCGAGTACGGCGAGGACTGGATCGATGCGCTTGCCGCCATCGTCAAGCCGCGCACCAAGATGCCGGTCGACGCCGTGACCGTCGCCGCCCCCATCTTTGCCACGGCCGAGACGCTCGAGTATGACGAGAAGTCTGTCAACAAGGGTCTGGCCAAGGAAGGCATGGGCGCCATTCTGGATGCCGCCAAGGCCGCGCTCGAGGGCGTGGAAGAGTGGACGGCGGCCAACATCGACGCCGCGCTTGAGCCGCTGCCCGAGCAGATGGACCTCAAGAAGCGCGTGGTGTTCCAGGCTGTGCGCGTCGCCGTCTGCGGTAACATGGTGAGCCCCCCGCTGGGCGAGACCATGGCGCTCGTCGGCCGCGACGACTGCTTGGCGCGCATCGACCGCGCCCGTACGATGGCGCTGTAGCAGCTGCGTAAACGCATGTTTCCGAGCCCCGTTCACCCGAGCGGGGCTCTTGTTTCTAAAGACGTATGGGATGGGAGGTACAGAGACCATGGCCGAGCAACTGTCGCTGTTTGGTTCGCCGGAACCTAAGGAAGCTCCGAAGTCCGCGGCCCCTGCCGCCGCCCCGGCGCAGCCCGAGCTCGCACCCGAACCCGTCTCCGCCTACGCGAGCGTGGTCCTCGACATCCCGACCCGTGCGCTCTCCGAGCCCTTCGACTACGGCATCCCGCAGTCCCTTGCCAACGATGCCCAGATCGGGTCCACGGTCCTGGTCCACTTTGGCAACCGTGCGGCCGCGGGCTATATCGTCGATATCGCGCCCGAGCTGGGCGACCTGCAAGGCAACGACACCCCCGACCCCTTGCGCATCAAGCCCATCGAGGCCATCCTCAGCAAGCCGCTCTTTACCGCCGAGGCTGCACGCATTGCGCGCTGGATGAGCCACGAGTACGTCGCGACGCTTTCCGAGTGCCTGCGTCTGTTCTTGCCTCCGGGCGGCAGCCCGCGTGTCGTGAAGGGTGATGACGGCGTGTGGACCGTTGAGCGCCCCGCCGTAAAACCCATCCAAAACCGTTGGGTCATGCTCACGCCCGAGGGTTTCGACTACACGCCGCCCAAGACTGCGGTCCGTCAGCGTCAGCTCATCGACGCGCTCCAATGCGGCCCGGTCACGACGCGCGACCTCAACCTGCTCTACAACAGCATGTCG
This sequence comes from Collinsella sp. SGI.033, assembly GCF_050315135.1. Lineage (NCBI taxonomy): Bacteria > Bacillati > Actinomycetota > Coriobacteriia > Coriobacteriales > Coriobacteriaceae > Collinsella > Collinsella sp. SGI.033. The sequence goes on along the minus strand of NZ_JBNPOK010000026.1, from coordinate 20,688 downwards.
GCAACCATTAAAGCGCTCGAAAAACGCGGCGTCGTGGTGGTGGAGGAGCGCCGCGCCTGGCGTGGGTGTAGCGAGCAGACCACGTTGTCCTCGGCAAGCGGCAAGGCGCCGGTCTCTCTCACCAACGGCCAGCAGCAGGCGCTCGCGCAGATTGAACGCGCCCGCCTTGATGCCCATGGCGACGTGGTCCTTGTCGATGGTGTCACCGGTTCCGGTAAAACCGAGGTTTACCTTTCGGCGATTGAGCGCGTGCTGGCTGCCGGCCGTTCGGCCTGCGTGCTCGTGCCCGAGATCTCGCTGACGGCCCAGACCGTCGGCCGCTTCCGCTCGCGCTTTGGCGAGACGGTCGCGGTCTTCCACTCGCGTCTTTCGGCCGGCGAGCGTCTGGACCAGTGGGATATGGTTGCCAGCGGTGCCGCGCGCGTGGTCGTGGGCGCCCGCTCGGCGCTCTTTTGCCCGCTCAGCGATCTTGGCCTCATCATCATCGACGAGGAGCACGAGACCAGCTACAAGCAGGGCTCCAGCCCGCGCTACCATGCGCGCGAGGTGGCTGCCGAGATGGCGCGCCGCTATCGGTGCCCGCTCGTGTTGGGCTCCGCCACGCCATCGGCCGAGGCCCTCGACCGCTGTCGCCGCGGTATGTACAACGGTGCCACCTGGACGCGCGTCGAGATGCCCGAACGCCCGGGACACGCCGTGCTGCCTACGGTCCGCATTGCCGATCTGCGCCGCGAGTTCGCGCGCGGCAGCCGCTCCATGTTCTCTAAACCGCTGATGGAGGGCTTGGAACGCGTGGTCGAGCGCCGCGAGAAGGCCGTACTGCTGCACAACCGCCGTGGTTTTGCGCCGTTTTTGATGTGCCGTGAGTGCGGCTGCGTCCCCACCTGCAATCACTGTTCTACCGCGCTCACGTACCACGAGCGCACGCACACGCTGCAGTGCCACACCTGCGGATCGTCCTGGCGCGTGCAGCCCTATCCGGCGCCCACGAGTCGCTGTCCCAAGTGCGGCAGCCGTTACCTGGCAAAAATGGGGCTGGGTACGCAGCAGATTGAGGACGCCCTACACCAGATGCTGCCCGAGGATGTCGCAATCATTCGTATGGACGCCGATTCCACACGCGGCAAGGATGCGCACAAAAAACTACTCGAGCAGTTCGATGCCGCCGATTGCGCGGTGCTGCTGGGTACCCAGATGATTGCCAAGGGCCTCGATTTTCCCGAGGTCACGCTCGTGGGCGTGGTCAATGCCGACTTTGCGTTAAAGCTGCCCGATTTTAGGGCGGGGGAGCGCGCCTACGATTTGCTGGAACAGGTCGCCGGTCGCGCCGGTCGCGGCGATCGTCCCGGCGAGGTTATCATCCAGACGTATCTGCCCGAGGACCCGGTCATTCGCGCCGTCGCAGAGCACGATCGTTCGATCTTTACCGACTACGACCTGGACCAGCGCCGAGACGCGCTGTACCCGCCTTTCGTGCGTCTTGTCAACATCTTGGTGTGGTCGGCGAATCGTGATAATGCGCTGGACTACATTGGGCGCATCGCAAAGCTTCTCAAGCGCCGCTGGCATGCCGCCGCGCCTGACTTTTTGCGGGCCGGAAGTGTCGTGCCGCAGGTGCTGGGCCCGGCTTCGTGTGTAATCGAGAGAGCCAAAGACCGTTATCGCTTCCATCTGCTTGTAAAGTCGCCGGTAGGGTACCATGTCTCTGATGATATCGACGCCTGCCTCAAAGAGGTGGGCTCCGTGCGCGGCGTGAGCGTGAGCGTTGACGTCGACGCCTATGATTTGATGTAACAACCCGAAAGGATGGCCATGGAAGCCAACGGAATCGTACTTTCGCCCGACCCTCGTTTGCGTCAGGAGTGCGCCGTCATCGAGGAGATCACCCCGGCGATCGAGGCGCTTGCCGAAAAGATGAAGAAGATGATGTTCGACAACGGCGGTTGCGGCCTGGCTGCCCCGCAGATCGGCGAGCTCATCCAGCTCGTCACCATCGACTGCGACTATACCGACAAGAACGACTATGACCCGTACGTGCTCATCAACCCTGTCATTGTTGAGCAGAGTGACCATCTGGTGCCGTTTAGCGAGGGCTGCTTGTCTATCCCTGGCATTAGCTGCGAGATCGAGCGTCCCGACCATGTCGTTGTCGAGGCATACGATCTGGACGCCAACCTGATTCGCTATGAGGCCTCGGGCGACCTGTTCTGCGTGTGCCTGCAGCACGAGATCGATCACCTGCACGGCAACACCATGTTCGAGCGACTCAAGCCGATGCAGCGCATCAAGGCCGTCAAGGAGTACCAGGACGCCCTGGCCCGCGGCGCTCGACCGGGCGAGACTGAATAAGGTCGTCCGTCCCTGGGGCTGGCCGCCTATATATCGTCCCGCGCGCAGTTTCGCAGCGCAGCGAGAATGTTTGAGCACGGGATGATATATAGGCGGCCAGCCCCAGGGACTACTAGTTCTTGGCTCGGTTCGCCCGGGTGCCGTCGGGCCAGGGATGGGCGTCTTCGCTGATAATTGCTTTGTCGGAAGAGCTGCTTTTATTGCGGCTCTTTCTTTGGTTTTGGGTATATTTGTTCTTGTTGAATTGTTATTGCGGATGGGCTTTCGACTTGGCTTTCCGCTGTTATTTGTAGCCGTCTCGGTTTTGTTTGAGGGGAGACGTTCTTTATGCGTATTGTGTTTATGGGTACACCCGATTTCGCGGTGCCGTCGCTGACTTCGCTTGTTGAGGCTGGGAATGAGATTACGCTGGTAATTACGCGTCCCGATGCTGTTCGCGGGCGTGGTAAAAAGCTGGAGCCGTCTCCTGTTAAGGCCAAGGCGCTTGAGCTTGGTCTGCCCGTTGTTGAGGCAAATCGTATGACGCCGGATGTTATTGATCGGCTTAAGGCTGCTGATGCCGATATTTTCTGTGTGGCTGCCTATGGCTGCATTTTGCCCGATGAGATGCTGCATATGGCGCCGCTCGGTATTGTGAATGTTCATGCTTCGCTGCTGCCCCGTTGGCGTGGTGCTGCTCCCATTCAGCGTGCCATTCTTGCTGGTGACGAGGTTGCTGGCGTTTCCATTATGCGCATTGGGCATGGCGTGGATACGGGCGCTTATTGCGCCCAGGCGTCGACCTCGGTTGCCGGTAAACATGCTGAGGCACTGACCATGGAGCTTGGTGAGCTGGGCGGTAAGTTGCTTGCCGATACGCTTCCCTCGCTTGCCGATGGCTCGGCTGTTTGGACTGAGCAGGATGAGTTCCTTGTCACGCATGCTGCCAAGATTTCCAAGCAGGAGATGCGTCTGGATCCGCAGATGGGGGCGCTTGATTGCGTGCGTCATGTGCTTGCCTCTTCCGACACCGCTCCCGCTCGCTGCGTGATTGCCGGCAAGACCGTGCGCGTGCTCGATGCCGCGCCGGCAGATGTATCGCTTGGCGAGGGGCTCGTCGCCGTTCAGGCCAAGCGCGTCTACCTGGGCCTGTCCGATGGCGCGGTCGAACTGCTCGAGGTTAAGCCCGATGGAAAGCGTGCTATGGCTGCTTCTGCCTGGGCTGCCGGCCTGCAGGGTGCGGATCTTTCGTGGGGTGTTTTGTCATGAGTAAGCTTTCCCCTGCGCGCAAGCTCGCGCTCGATGTTTTGATGGAGGCCGATCGCCGCGGCATGTACGCGCGTGACGTGCTCTCGTCCCGTGCCTCGGCCAAGGCCATCGACCAGCGCGATTCTGCTTTTGCCGCTCGTTTGGCACTGGGCGTTGCAGCCACCCAGGGCATTTTGGATGAGCTGCTCGACCAGTTTCTCGATAAGCCCAAAAAGGTCGCGCCTCGTGTGCGCATGGCACTTCGTATCTCGGCCTTCGAGATGCTCTACCTGCATACCCCGGGTCGTGTTGCGGTGAGTCAGGGCGTTGAGCTCGTGCGCAGCGGTGCTAAGTCTGCCGCCGGTCTGGCGAACGCCGTGCTGCATAAGGTTGCGAACAACGTCGAGGACTTTGCCACTGCGGCGGATGCCGATGAGTCCGAGCGCCGTTTGGTTCGCCTATCTCGCCTGATGGGCATGCCGCGCTGGCTGTGCGCTCGCATTATGGCTTCGTTCGATACACCCGAGGGCGCGCTCGGCTTTGCCGGCAATCTGGCGCCCGCGCCGCTGGCTTTGCACGAGAATGCCTTTGCCACCAAACCCGATCCGTACATTTCGCAGCTTGTGGCACCCGTGTTCCCGGGTTGCCATGCGCCGGTCGACGCGCAGGCCACGGTTGCGTCGGGCGTGTTTGAGCGCGCAGCTGCCGTGGCCTCGGACCTTAACGCCCAGCTCATCGCTACCGCGGCGACCCGTCCCGGGCGTTGTCTAGAGATTGGCGCCGGTCGTGGCACCAAGACCTATGTGATGATGTGCCAGGCCAAGCGTGCCGGTTACGACCGTCAGCACACCGCACTCGATTTGCACGACCGCAAGTGCGACCAGAATCTCGCACGTCTGCATAAGGCGGGTATTACGGGTGTTCGTACGGTGTCGGGCGATGCCTGCGAGCTCAATGAGGTGCTCACGTCCTTTGACGCGATGCTTGGCGAGCCTGCCCTGTTCGACACGGTGTTTATCGATGCTCCGTGCTCGGGCACCGGCACCATGCGCCGTCATCCCGAGATACCGTGGCGTCTGACCGAGGGCGACGTTACGACTGAGCTGCCCCGCCTGCAGCTGACGATGCTCAAGGAAGCAGCCGCGCGCGTCGCTGCCGGCGGTGAGCTTATCTATGCCACCTGCTCGGTCTTCGACGAGGAGAACACGCAGGTCGTTGATGCCTTCCTAGCCTCTCCCGAGGGCGCCGGCTTTACCGTGATGCCGCTTTCCGAAGCCCAGATTTTGCAGCTCCCTGAGTACGACCATGCCAAGAGCCTCGTCACCCTGCGCCAAAACGCTCGAGGCCTCTTCCAAAGCGTCCCCGCAAACGCCGATTCCTACGACGGCCACTTCTGCGCCAGACTGGTCCGCAAGTAAAACGGATTCCAAGGGTAGCTAATTTGGGACGGGGCTTTTTTAGCTGCCCTGGCCGCCAGTCGGCCAAACATTTGCGTTATCAGCTGGGGCAGCTAAAAAAGCCCCGTCCCAAATTAGCTAAAGAGTGGGAAAAATAGCCCCGTTTCATACTTGCTGCTATCAAAAGTAGAGCGGATTACGGGGCAAGATTGGTGATGCCTGACCACAGCAAAAATGGCCTAAATAAAACCGCAGGTAGATGGTTTGTTGAAATTTGCAAATTACCGGAATTGATAGAGGTTGCCAATTCGGCCCCGTAATCCGGCAGGGTTTTGAAATGTTACAAACTTAGCATCAGCCCGAAATCCGATCTAAAGAAAAGTTGCGGTGAAATGGATCCTGCTTGGCCGTTGAAAGGGCTGATTCAGGAACTATTTCACCGCAACTCATCAGGAAGCCTGGGTGTCGGGGCCGCTTGTCGCTAGTGGTTGTTCGGGCAGTCGGCGCAGCAACCGCTTGTGGCGCTGGTGCTGGACCCGCCACTGCGCTGGTCGGTGTTGTAGAAACCGCTGCCGTCGAACTTAATGCCGCTGGCCGAGAACGTCTTGGATGCCGGGGCGCCGCAGCTGGGGCATACGACCTCGGGAGTCTCGGACATGGGGTGCTCAACCTCAAAAACGTTGCCGCAGCTCGTGCACTTATATTCGTAGCGCGCCATAATACTTCCTTTTCAGCACAAAGCGGGCAGATCGCTCTGCCCGCAAAAATTCAAACGTTTGTAACTGTACCCTATATCGAGGGTTTTATCACGCTTCGCCCCAGAATCTATGGGTGCTGCGCAGGAGCTTCGCAGTTTTCTCTTCGGCCTCCGCAACGTCTGCCTCTTGTGCCTGCCACGTCCAGTTGCCTGTGGCTACACCCGGCACGTTCATACGTGCGTCGTCCCCCAGCCCCAGCACATCCTGCAGCGGCATCATAACGAGCGGAGCATCGCTTGCCAGGGCATTGCCAATGAGCTCGCTTGCTACCTCAGCACCGCTCGGCTCGTCGCCGCCTGCAAAGGAGCGCGTGCACCAGCCAGCGAGCGTCGAAGTGTCGTGCGTTGAGGTGTACAGGATTTTGCCCGGCGTGGTATGAATTCCGCCGCGAACGTCGTAGTCACTAAACTCCAGTACGTCCATGCCGGGAAAACCGCAGGTCGAAGCCATAGCGCGAACGCCAGGCGTCAGATAGCCCAGATCCTCGGCAATAAAATTGAGCGGACCCAGCTCGTCGTAGGCGGTCTGGAACAGGTCCTTTCCCGGACCCGCAAGCCAGCGGCCGTCGGCACAGGCTTTGCCAGCGGGAATGCTAAAGTAGTTGTGGAAGCCCAGGAAGTGGTCCAGGCGCACGCGGTCGTAGAGCGCGAACGCTCGGCGCAGACGATCGAGCCACCAGCGATAGCCGCTCTCCTTCATGTGATCCCAGCGGAAGGTGGGGTTTCCCCACACCTGACCTTCGGGCGCAAAGTTGTCGGGCGGCGCACCGGAGATCTCGATTGCCTTGCCGGTATCGGACAGCCAGAAGTTCTCGGGCTCGCTCCACGCATCTGCCGAATCGTCCGATACATACATCGGGATATCGCCGATGACCTCGATGCCCTTCTTGTGCGCATAGTTCATGAGCTCGCACCAAGCCAGGTCAAAGCGGTACTGCATGTAGGCCTGAAGCTCAGCCTCGTCGTGGAAGCGCTTGTCGTCGATCAGATGCTCGTTGTAGCGCGCGACATCTGCCGGCCAATTGTGGCGCGACTCGCCCTCAAAGTATTTCTTAACGGCCATGTAGACGCAGTACTTCTCGAGCCAATCGGCATTGCGATGTTTAAACGCGGTGTACAGCGGGTCGGCATCTTCGCCACCGTGGGCCTTCCAAGAAGCGAAGTCGGCGGCCAGCTCCTCGTGACTCTCGGGCAGCAGGTCGATGTTACCCGCAAAAGCCGAGGGTCCGGCATAGGGGGAGCGGAAGAAATCCGTCGGGTTGACGGGCAGGACCTGCCAGTAGCGCATGCCCATGGCGGCCAGGTGGTCGATAAAGCGACGCGTGGGTGCGCCGATCGTACCCGGCTTGCCATCGTCAGTCGGAACCGAGGTAATGTGGCACACGACGCCCGCGCCATGATCGAGCGGCTCCTGCAGGCGCCTCTCGGCATGGTGATAGATGATCGAAGAGCCCAGCGGGTACAGGTCGAGTGTGACCGTGCCGTTGTGGATCTCGCACTCGTGGCCGCTGATCACGTCACTCGCGCATTCACCGAGCGCCGGAATCGTCACGCGGTGCGAATTGCGCAGGCTGCGATTGACGATAACAGTCGCAGCCTCGCCGTCTTTGCCCGTGCGGGTGTAGGCTAGGACGTCGTCGTTAAGCGCGAAGGCCTTGATCTCGCCGTCAACCATAAACGGCAACGCGCGGCGCAGGGCGGATGCGTTCTTCACGATGGCCAACGTATCGAAATCGTGAAGCTGATCCTTAGTCGGCAGGGTACGGCGGTTGCCCGGATCGGTGAGGCCCTCCAGGCCGTACTCATCGCCATAATAGATCGAGGGCACGCCGGGGAAGGTCATCTGCATGAGCGTCGCCAACCAAAAGCGCCTCTTGGCCAGGTCCATGGAGTTCTCGTCCAAGCGCCATTTGCTACGCTCGCTCTCGGGTAGCTGCGACTCGTCGGGACCGCCGCCGAGCACCGAGATAATGCGCGGACGGTCGTGGCTCGAAAGCAGATTGAGCGCGCAGGCCAGTGCCTCGCGCGGGTAGTTCTCGCGCAGTGTCTCGATGTCCTCGGCAGCCTGATAGGCATCTCTGTAGCCCATCAAAAAGCCGATGACCATGTCGCGGAAAGGGTAGTCCATGGCGGAATCGAGTTCGGAGCCCTGCAGATAACGGCGCAGATGGCCATAGCTGATCTTGTTGGAGGCGTCCTCCCAGACTTCGCCGAGCAGCAGCGCATCGGGCTTCTCTTCGAGCACGGCGGCCTTGATATCGGCCAGGAAGTCATCGGAAAGCTCGTCGGCCACATCGAGTCGCCAGCCGTGGGCACCGGCGCGCAGCCACTTGCGAATGACGCCGTCCTTGCCCAGAAGCTTTTTACGCACGAGCTCGGAATTCTCGTTGAGGGCGGGCATGTTGCTCACGCCCCACCAGCAGTCATACGTGCCGTCCTCGTGGAAGGTAAACGCATCGCGCCACGGGGAGTCCTCGCTCTGCCACGCGCCGACGCCGGGATAGTTGCCGTAGCGGTTAAAGTAGATCGAGTCGTCGCCCGTATGGTTGAAGACGCCGTCCAGGATGATGGAAATGCCGAGCTTCTCGGCCGCCTCGCATAGCTCCGTAAAGTCCTGCTCGGTTCCCAGAATCGGGTCGATCTTGGTGTAATCGGCCGTGTCGTAACGGTGGTTGCTCGCGGCCTCAAAGATCGGGTTGAGGTAGATGGCCGTAAAGCCCAGCTCGGCGATGCGGGGCAGGTCATTTTGGATGCCCTTGAGCGAGCCGCCGTAAAAATCCCAAGTCTTGATGGAGCCGTCTTCGGCACGCTCGTACACGGGCGGCTCGTTCCAGTCCTCGACCATGCGACGCTTGATTCCCTTACGTGGTTTTTCGACCTCGGCCAGCGTTCGTTCGCGCCAGTTTTCGTCGCGGGCGTAGCGGTCGGGGAAGATCTGGTAGACCATGCCGTGCTCGTACCAGGTGGGACGGTTCTCGCGGTGCTTGTAGACGGTAATCTGGAAGGACGGAACCTCGGCGTAGTTGTATACAACGCCCTCGCCGCCGGTGCGACCCTGCGGCGCACCCAAGCGGACCTCGGACTGGCCTTCGATATTGCATATAAAGCTGTACCATACAAGACAGGGCTCGGCGCAGTTGAGCTCACCGGTAAAGATGCCATCGCCCTTGTGCTCCATGGGGATCAAGGTCTCTCCGATGCCGTCGACCCAGGTGCGCAGGGTGAGCGTTGCCTGGTTGGGATCGGCATCCTCCAAAATCACCGAAAGCGAAACGGAAGTTCCAGTGGTCACAGCGCCAAAAGGAGTGCGAAACTGCGTCAGGCGGCTGTTGTGTATCAATCTCATAGTACGGTCCAGTTCTATACAATCATGGCCAGCGGGTCATGGGCTTAACGCACAGTGCATAAGTATATCCGTTGCACTTTAGTTGTATAAACTACAGTCGCTCACTATCGGCGAACGGTTGTCCTAGAAAATCGTTTTACCAACTATCTACAGAGAAGGGGCGCCCGGTTGGAGCGCCCCTTGTTTAGGGTTTTTATTAGGTTTTAGATCGTCTGTGGACTAGCGGCGCTTGCGGGTGGCCGTGGCCTTGCGGACGGAGGTCTTCTTGGTCGGAGCCTTTTCCTCGGCTGGAGCGGCGGGGGAGACCGGGGCCTTCTTGGCGGGTTCGGTTTTTGCCGTAGCCTTCGGAGCGGTCTTGACCTCGGCGGCCTTCGGTTCCGGCTCGGCCTTTACTGCGGGTTCGTCCTTGGCTTTAGCCTCTGCCTTGGGAGCGGCTGTCTTGGTCGTATCCTTTTTGGCCGTTGTCGTGGCGCGCTTGCGTGTGGTGGTCTTGGCGGCCGGCTTTGCCTCGACAGCTGCCTCGGCCTTGGGCTCGGAGGGCGCCTCCTCGACCTTGACGGCGGGCTTTGCAGCAGCCTTCGGGGCCGTCTTCGCGGCGGCCTTCGTCGTAGCAGCCTTGGTCGCCGGCGACTTCGTAGCCGTGGCCTTCTTGGCGGTCGCGGTCTTGGTCGCGGTCTTGGTCGCGGTCGTCTTCTTGGCAGCGGTCTTGGCCGGAGCCTTTGCCGCGGTCTTAGCCTCGGCAGTGGTAGCCTCAGCGGTGGCCTCGGCCTTTACCTCGGGAGCGGCCTCGGCTTCGACGGCCTTCTTGGCAGCGGCGGTCGTACGCTTGCGCGTGGTGGTTGCCTTGGCAGCGGTGGTCTTGCTCGTGGCGGCCTTCGTGGTCGTGGCCTTCTTAGCCGTTGTCTTGCGGGTCGTCGTCTTCTTGGCGGCAGGCTTCGCCGTGGGCTTTACCTCGCCATCGTCAGCCGGCTTCTCCTCGGCCTTGGGCTCCTCGGCAGCAGCGGGCTCCTTAACGGGTGCCGCAGGCTCGGCCTCAGCGGCAGCCGGCTCCTCCACAGCCGCAGCAGCCTCCACCGCCACCGGCCTCTCAATCTCTGGGTGCATAAAGAAGTACAGGTCCAGATACTTATCGGCCGAACGTGTCCAGCTAAAGTCCTGGCTCATGGCCTGCGTGACCAGCTGATTCCAGGCCTCGCGGTTATCCCAGAACAGGCGAGCCGCGCGGAACACCGCGTCGCCCATCTCGTCGCCGTTAAAGTGACTAAATGAGAAGCCCGTGCCCTCGCCGGTAAACTCGTTGTACGGTTGCACGGTGTCCTTCAGGCCACCGGTCTCGCGCACAATGGGCAGGGTGCCGTAGCGCATGGCGATGATCTGCGACAGGCCACAGGGCTCAAACTTCGAGGGCATCAGGAACATATCGGCGGCGGCGTACATGCGCTGCGAAAGCGCCGGGTCAAACTCGATACGCGCCGCCATGGTGCCGGGGTATTTGCCCTGGAAGTAGCGAAGGCCGTCCTCGTAGTCGCGGTCGCCGGTACCCAGCACGGCCACCTGAACGCCACCGGACAGGATGCGGTCGAGCGCGTACATGACCAGGTCCATGCCCTTCTGTCGCGTCAGGCGCGTGACCATCACCATAAGCGGGCGGTCGTCGCGAATCTCGAGCCCCAGCTCCTCCTGCAGCTTGGCCTTGCATACGGCCTTCCCCGCGCGGTCATCAACCGTGTAGTTGGCGGCAATGCGCTTGTCGGTCGCCGGATCAAAACCCACAACGTCAATGCCGTTGAGGATGCCCTGCAGAGCGTACGAACGCTCGCGCAGCACGCCGTCCAGGCCCTCGCCAAACTCGGGCGTCTGGATCTCGCCCGCATAGGTGGGGCTCACCGTGGTGATGGCATCGGCATAGTGCAGCGCGCCCAGCATATAGTTAATGCTGCAGGCGTCACAGCGCAACTGCGTGGCGGCTGCCGGAATATGCGCCATACCCAGTATGTCTTCCATCACGGTGTCGCTAAACTGGCCCTGGAACGCCACATTGTGGATCGAGAACACGGTCTTGACGCGGTCGTACAGCGGCAGCCCTTGGTAGAACTCTCGCAAGAACACGGGCGCCAGCGCCGTCTGCCAGTCGTTGCAGTGCAGGATGTCGCACTCAAAGCCTTCAGGTAGGTGCTGCAGGCTCTCGGTGATGGCCTTGGAGAAAAACGCGAAGCGCTCGCCGTCGTCAAAGAAGCCGTAGGGATAGTCGCGCGCAAAGTAGTGCTCGTTGTCCACGAACATATAGGTGACGCCGTCGTGCTCGAGCTTCTCCAACCCGCAGTACTCGTTGCGCCAGCTCAGGCTCACGTAAAAGTCGGCAAAGTGCTCCATCTGCGCCTTGTACTCGTCCTTGATGGTGGCGTACTTGGGCACCATCACAATGACTTCGGCGCCAGCGCGCACGAGTGCCGCAGGCAGCGAGCCCGCCACGTCACCCAAGCCACCGGTCTTAACAAACGGTGCGCACTCGGCCGAGGCAAACACGATCTGCATCTTTTTGCTGGTTTGTGCCATTTTGTCTCCCATGTTGCAATTCGAGAATAGTCGCCTGGCGCTAACCGGGCGACTATTCTACAAGTTACGTGCGATTATGTGGTGCCAACGTTAACGAGCGATGGTGGTATCGGAAGTTAACGGAGCCTTGCCCAGCACCAGGATGTTCTCGGGCGTACCGCGAAGCTCGGTGTTGGTGGGAACCACGTTGTTCTTGTCCAAGATGGCGTTCTCAACACGGGCGCCGCTCTTGATGATGCAGCTCTGGTTGATGATCGAGTTGGTCACCGAGGCGCCTTCCTCGATCACAACGCCGCGCGACAGGATCGAGTTGCGCACGGTGCCCTTGATGATGCAGCCGGCCGAGATGATCGAGTTGCAGGCGTGGCTGCCGGTCGCGTAACGCGAAGGCGGCACGTCGTGGGCCTTGGTCAGGATCGGGCGCTCGGGGTCAAAGAGCTGATCGGCCACGGTCTGGTCGAGCAGGTCCATGCTGCGACGATACAGCGACTTCTCGCTAAACACGCCCACGACCTCGCCCTTGTACTCGTAGCTGCACACGTCGATGTTGCCAAAGTCGCCCTGGAGCGCCTCGAGCAGGTCCAGATAGTCGGCGGCCTGGTAGTGGTCGATGATCTGGAGTAGCGTCTCGCGGTTGACGATGCAGCAGTCCATAGAGGCGTTGTCGCCGTACGCGACGCCGGCGCTCACGCCCGTCAGGCGGCCGTTCTCGTTGATATCGAGCTTGGTCTCGTCTTCGATGTTGTGCGTGGCCTTGCAGTACACCACGGTCATCTGGGCACCGGATTTCTCGTGCGCCTCGATGATGGTGTTGAGGTCCATGTTAAAGATGACGTTGGTGCCCATCATCACAACATAGGGCTTGTCCGAGCGCTGGAACAGCGTCTTGTTGGAGATGATGTCGCGGAGCAAGAAGCGCATGCCGCCCTTGGTGGTGCCATACGCGTTGCCGGGCACCATGAACAGGCCGCCCTTCTTGCGGTCCAGGCCCCAGTCCTTGCCCGAGCCCACGTGGTCGATCAGCGAGCGGTAGTTGCCCGGCATGACAACGCCGACGGTCTTAATGCCGGCATTCATCATGTTGGACAGCGGAAAGTCGATCAGGCGGTAGCGGCCCAAAAACGGAATCGACGCGATGGGGCGATCCTTGAGCAGCACGCTGCCGTAGGTCGAAGAGTAGTTAGCGGTGATATAGCCGATGGCCTTGCGATTGATCATCGGATCATTCCCCCTTCCCGATAACGACGTCATTTCCAACGACGGCCGTATCCTTGGTGGTATCGACAGAGCCGAGCTTCACGCCCTCTTCGACCGTGGAGTTCTCGCCCAAAATAGCGCGGCAAATGTGCGCGCCGCTCTTAACGTGCGCACCCGGCAGCAGCACGGAGTCCTCGACCACGGCGCGCTCCTCAATGATGACATCGGTCGAAAGGATCGAGTGGCGAGCGGTGCCGTAGATCTTGCAACCATTGGAGACCAGGCAGTCGTCCAGGCGACCGTCCGGGCCAATGTAGTGCGGCGGACGCGTGGTGATGTTGGACATGATGGGGAAGCTCTTGTCAAACAGATCGAACTCGGGGTTGTTGCCCAGCAGGTCCATCGAGGTCTCGTGGAAGCTGGCGATGGTGCCAACATCCTTCCAAAAGCCGTGGAACTCGTAGCTGTACAGGCGCTTGTTCTCGCCGAGCAGCTTGGGGATGATGTCCTTGCCAAAGTCGTGGCTCGAGCGCTGGTCCAGAGCGTCCTCCTCGAGCGCCTTGACCAGCACGTCGGCCGAGAAGATGTAGATGCCCATGGACGCGAGGTTCGAATCGGGCTTCTCGGGCTTCTCCGTGAACTTGGTGATGCGGCCGTCCTCGGGGTCGGTGGTCAGGATGCCAAAGCGGCTGGCCTCCTCCCACGGCACGGGCATAACGCTCACCGTGAGGTCGGCGTTGTTATCAATGTGCGTCTTGAGCATCTTGCGGTAGTCCATGCGATACAGATGATCGCCCGAAAGAATCAGGACGTACTTGGGGTCGTTGGACTTGATGTAGTCGAGGTTCTGCGTGATGGCGTCGGCCGTGCCCGCATACCATGCGCCACCGGTTTGCGTTTCGTACGGCGGCAGGATCGACACGCCACCGTCGCGGCTGTCCAGATCCCACGCCTCGCCAGAGCCCACGTAGGCATGCAGCAGGTAGGGACGATACTGCGTCAGAACGCCCACCGTGTCGATGCCCGAATTGGAGCAGTTGGACAGCGAAAAGTCGATAATGCGGAACTTGCCACCAAAGCTAACCGCCGGTTTAGCGATCTTTTGGGTGAGTGCCCCCAATCGGCTTCCCTGTCCTCCTGCGAGGAGCATCGCGATGCATTCTTTCTTACTCATCGAATTCTCCTTCTGTCATCGATGTTCCTAAACCCATTAGCGACGGGCGCGGCGCTCGGTCGCGCCCGTCGAGTAATGCCGTGCGGCAAAGGGAACTCGCGGCCTTTAAGCGTGCCAGATCTCGTCGCGGTACTCGCGAATGGTGCGGTCGCTCGAGAACCAGCCGCTCGAGGCGGTGTTGAGCAGCGCCTTGCGGTTCCAGGTCTCCTGGTCGCCATAGCTGCCCGTGAGCTTCTCCCATGCATCTACGTAGCTGCGGAAGTCTGCCATGACCAGGTCGGGGTCGTTGTTGTTCATAAGCTCGTTGTAGATGCTCTCAAAGTTACCCGAAAGGCCGGCAAACGTGTTGTCCTTGAGCTCATCCATCACGCGGCCCAGACGTTCGCGATCATTGTTGAGCGTATCCCACGCAAAGTAGCTGTTCGATGCCCAGAGCTGCTCGACCTCGGGAGCGGTCAGGCCAAAGATCGCCTCGTTCTCGCGGCCGGCCAAATCGGCGATTTCGATGTTGGCGCCGTCGAGGGTGCCCAGCGTAATGGCGCCGTTCATCATGAGCTTCATGTTGGACGTGCCCGAGGCCTCCTTGCCAGCTGTGGAAATCTGCTCCGAAATCTCGGCGGCAGGGTAGATGAGCTGGGCGTTGCTCACGCGGAAGTTGGGGATAAAGCAGACCTTCATGACCTCGTTGACGCGCGGGTCGTTGTTGATAACCTCGGCAACGGAGTTAATGAGGCGGATGGTCTCCTTGGCAAAGGTGTAGCTCGAGGCAGCCTTGCCGCTAAAGATAAAGGTCGTCGGTGTCACGTGGAAGTTGGGATTGGCGATGCGACGGTTGTAGATGTCCATCACCTTCATGATGTTCATGAGCTGGCGCTTGTAGGCATGAAAACGCTTTACCTGAACATCGAAGACGGTGTTGGGGTCAATAACCAGACCGGTCTCTGCCTTAACGTAGGCGGCAAGGCGCTCCTTGTTGGCGCGCTTGGAGGCACCCACGGCCTTAAGGAACTCGGTGTCGTTCTGAAAACCTTTAAGTTTCTCAAGCTCAAAGGCGTCCTTGAGCCAGCCGTCGCCAATGGCCTCGGTCACGAGCTTGGCGTAAGTGGGGTTGGCCTCGGCAAAGAAGCGACGGTGCGAGATGCCGTTTGTCTTGTTGTTGAACTTCTCGGGCGTCAGGGCATAGAAGTCCTTGAGCACATTGTTCTTGATGATATCGGAGTGAATCTTGGCCACGCCGTTGACGCTGTGGCTGCAGATCACGGACAGGTTGGCCATGCGAACCTCGCCGTCCCATAGGATGGCGGTCTGGCGCAGACGCTCCTGCCAGCCCTCCTGCGTCGTATCGAACGACTCATGCCAACGACGGCTGATTTCGTCGATGATCTGGTACACACGGGGGAGGAGCTTGGAGAACGTGCCGATGGGCCACTTCTCCAGGGCCTCGGGCAGGATGGTGTGGTTGGTGTAGCTCACGACCTGCGTCACGATGTTCCAGGCGTCATCCCACTCGAGCTTCTTCTCGTCGATGAGGATGCGCATGAGCTCGGGGCCGCACATGGCGGGGTGCGTATCGTTGGTGTGGATGGCCACAAACTGCGGCAGCAGCTCCCAGTTCGCGCCGTGTTCCTTCTCAAAGGTGTCGAGCAGGCTATAGATACCGGCCGAGACAAACAGGTATTCCTGCTTTAGACGCAGCAGACGGCCGTGCTCGCCGGCGTCGTTGGGGTAGAGGATGGCGCTGATGGCCTCGGCCTCGGCGCGCTCGGCGTCGGCCAGGGCGTAGTCGCCGCGGTTGAAGGCCTCCAGATCGAAGTGCTCCTCGACCGGCTCAGCGGCCCAGACGCGCAGCTTGTTGACGGTCTCGCCGGTATAGCCCACCACGGGGATGTCATAAGGGACGGCCAGGATGTCCTGCGTGTCCACGGTTCGATAGAACGTGCGGCCGTTCTCCTCAAAGCCCTCGACGCGGCCACCAAACTTAATGGTCACGGCCTTGTCCTGACGACGGACCTCCCAGGGATAGCCGTTGGTGAGCCACTCGTCGGTGGTTTCGACCTGGCTGCCGTTGACGATCTCCTGTTTAAACAGGCCGTAGCGGTAGCGCATGCCGTTGCCGTAGCCGGCAATGCCCTCGGCTGCCATGGAATCCAGGAAGCATGCGGCCAGACGACCCAGGCCACCGTTGCCCAGCGCCGGATCGGGCTCCTGGCTCTCGATGACGGACAGGTCAAGGCCCATATCGTCGAGCGCCTCGGCGACCATGTCGCGCACGCCAAAGTTGAGCAGGTAGTTGTCGAGCAGGCGGCCAATCAAAAACTCGATCGAGAAGTAGTACACGCGCTTCTTGCCCTCGGCGGTGGCGCGGGCGTCGCTCTTGGTGGCAACGGTGCGCGCCTTCTCGGCCACGAGCTTGGCCAGGGCGTTAAAGCGATCCAGATCGCTGGCTGCCTCGACGCTCTTGCCGCTAATGCTCATGACGGCATCGCGATAGAGCTCGGTAAACTCCTGCTTGTTGTCGAAGATCTTATTCATACGTTCCTTCCCCCGGGGATGTTTCTCCCGGAACGGTTGTGACTTGTATCCTACGCCCCGCTGGGGCGGGTAATTACAGCTGTAACGGCTTTGTTACGCATCCTTAGGTGATGACTTAACAGAGGCAGACTTGGCTTTGGTAGCGGCCTTTTTGGCAGCAGGCTTCTTGGTCGCGGTAGCCTTGGCAGCGGGCTTTGCGGCGGCCTTAGCCTTGGCCTTGGTCGTCGTAGCCTTCGCCTTGGCCGGAGCCTTCTTGGCGGCCGCTGGCTTGGGCTTTACCGAGGACGCACGCTTGCGGGTCGCCTTCTTGGGCTCCTCGACCACGGGCGGCTTATAGCTGCTGGGGCCGCGACGCTTAAGCACCACGCCTGCCAGGCTGGGCACCTTAATCTCGATAGAGTCCATCTGCCCGTTCCAGGGATAGGGCTCGCTCGAGCAGGTGTAGGGCTCCTCGCCAGCATAGCCGCTGCCGCCAAACTCGGGACGGTCGGAGTCAAAGATGACCTCCCAGTCGCCCTCACGCGGCACGCCCACACGGAAGCTCTCGTAGGCCGCCGGGTCAAAGTTGATCAGGATCACGAGGTCGTCATCGACGTTTTCGCCCTGACGCACAAAGCTCACGATGGACTGCTTGGAGTTGTCCGCGTCGATCCAGGTAAAGCCGTCGTCATTGTAACCGCGCTCGTACAGGGCGGGCTCGGCGGTATACAGGTGGTTGAGCGCCTTAATGAACGCCTGATGGTGTGCATGGGTCTCATACTGCTCGGTCAAGAACCACTGAATTGATTCGTAGTAGCGCCACTCGATAAACTGGCCGATCTCGTTGCCCATAAAGTTGAGCTTGGCACCGGGGTGCGTCATCTGGTAGAAGGCGAGCGTGCGCAGGCCGGCAAACTGGCGCCACCAGTCACCCGGCATGCGGCCGATGAGCGAGCACTTGCCGTGCACGACCTCGTCGTGGCTCAGCGGGCAGATAAAGTTCTCGGTAAAGGCGTACATGATGGAGAACGTGAGCAAGCCATGGTTGCCGGGGCGCCACGGAAAATCGGTCTGCATGTAGTGCAGGGTGTCGTTCATCCAGCCCATGTCCCACTTGTAGTGGAAGCCCAGGCCGCCGTCCTGCGGCGGATAGGTCACAAGCGGCCACGCGGTGGACTCCTCGGCCATCATCATCACGTCGGGGTAGTGCGCCTCAACAGCGCAGTTGACCTGACGGATAAACGCGCTGGCGTCCAGGTCCTCCTCGGTACCGTACTTGTTGAACTTCTTTTGGCCAGGATCGTCAATGCCAAAGTTGAGGTACAGCATGCTGGACACGCCGTCCATGCGAATGCCGTCCACATGGAAGTTCTCGATCCAGTACAGCACGTTGGAGACCAAGAAGGAGCGGACCTCGCCGCGGGCGAAGTCAAACTTGTGCGTACCCCAGTTGGGGTGAATCTCGTGCTCAAACAGCATGTGGCCGTTAAAAGTGGCAAGGCCGTGGGAGTCGGCGCAAAAACCGCCGGGCACCCAGTCCATGATCACGCCGATGCCCGCCTCGTGGCACGCATCGATAAAGTGCATGAGCTGCTGCGGGTTGCCGTAGCGTGACGTGGCGGCAAAGTATCCGGTCGTCTGGTAGCCCCAGGAGCCATCGAAGGGGTGCTCCATAAGCGGCATGACCTCGATATGCGTGTAGCCCATATCGCGCACGTAGTCCACGAGCTCCACCGACAGGTCGTCATAGGTGTAAAACTCGCCGCGCTGCGCAGGGAAGGGGTCCATGGGACCGGGGTAGTTGCCGTACTCGTCCGGCTCGCCCTGTGGCTCGTCTCCGTGGCGCTTCCAAGAGCCAATATGCACCTCGTAGATGTTGAGCGGCTGCGACATGTGGTTGTGGCCGGCGCGGCGTTTGAGCCACGCGGCGTCGTTCCACTGGTAGCCATCGAGGGTCCACAGCACGCTCGCCGTTCCCGGAGGGCACTCGGCCTTAAAGGCGTACGGATCGGCCTTGTAGAGCTTTTCGCCCTCGTTGGTCTCGATGAGGTATTTATAGAGCTGGCCCTGCTCGGCGCCAGGAATAAAGCCTTCCCAGATAGCGCTCGTGTGTACGGGCACCAGCGGGTTGGCTTGTTCGTCCCAATTGTTGAATTCACCGATAACGTGGACGCTCTTAACGTCGGGCGCCCAAACGCAAAAACGCCAGCCGCGCGTGCGCTGCTGCGTGTCGGGATGCGCGCCCATCTTTTCCCAGCTACGCTCCCACATTCCAATGCCAAACAGATAGACATCGTCCTTGGTGAGCTCCGGTGCGTGCGGGGCGGCTTTACGGGTAGCGGGCTTTTTGGTTGCTGGCTTTAGCTTTGTATCGCTCACGTTTGATCCCATCATGACGCGGCAGCGTGTTGCCTTGGTGACTAGATGCGAAAGGTCCAAGGCTGCACGAATCGAAGGGACGGCGATAGCTCTATGAGTCGTCCCACCTCGCGTGCTCGGTGGAACTTTCGGCAAAAACCACAATAACACCTGTCCGTTACTTTTATGGACGAAAGTGGATTTACGGTGGCGTTTAATCGGTGAGCGCCATGTTTATGCCACTGACAGAATTGCGATGGTAAAACTCTTGACAGTTTTACCAATTAGGGTTTCAAGATTTTTAGATTTACGTTTGGTAAAACGTTTTTAGCAGGTTGTTTACCATTTGACATTGAAAGGTTTGCGAATGAACCACACAGCCGCCTCTAATGTTGCTTTTATTTTTGATTGCGACGGCACACTGGTAAATAGCACCCCCGTTTGGGGCCATGCGCAGCCCGAACTATTGCGGCGTTACGGCATTGATGTAACGGTCGACGATTTTGCCCAGTTTGAGCATTTGTCGCTCGAGGACGAGTGCCAGGCCTACCACGACACGTGGGGCATTGGCGAAAATGGCGAGGAGCTGTATCGCGAGCTGAGTGACATCCTGATCGATGGCTACTCCAAGGTGCCGCCGCGCGAGGGGCTCCTGGCATTTTTGGAACAGGCGAAATTGGCCGGCATTGCTATGTGCGTGGCCACGTCCACGCCGGCCGAGCTGGTACAGTCCGCACTCGCGGGTGCGGGGCTCGACGCCTACATGGAGTTTATTACCACGACGGGCGAGGCGGGGCGTTCCAAGCAATTCCCCGACGTGTACGAGCTGGCGCTGCGCCGCCTTGAGGAGCGCCACGGGCACCAGTTTGAGCGCGCGTGGGTGTTTGAGGACGCGGTCTTTGGCCTTAAGAGCTCTGGCACTGCAGGCTTTAAGCGCGTGGGCATTTATGACCCGCACGGCCGTATGGAGCGCGACGAGGTTCGCGACAACTGCGATATCTTTATCGATAGCTATGAGGACCTGGACCTGGCCCGCGTGCTTGCGTTTGAGGGATAGGCGAGGGCTGTGGCTTGCAAAGTATTAGTTGTTTGCGGCTCACCGGTGGTGGCGAGCGCGGATCTGTTGCGTCGACTAGCGGGGGAGTGCGACCACGTTGTCGCCGTGGACCGCGGGCTCGACGCGCTGCTAGGCGCCGGCCTGGGCTGCGACGTGTATGTAGGAGATGCCGACACGGTGAGCGACACCGGTCGCGCGTTGGTCGATGCCGCCGAGGCCTTTGAGGTAGAGCGCCACGACCCCTACAAGGACTATACCGATCTGGCACTTGCGCTCGATTCCGTCCGACGCCGCTGGCCGGGTGCCGAGGTGGTTGCGACCTGCGCCACCGGCGGTCGCCCGGACATGGCGCTTTCCGTAACGGGGCTGCTTGCAGGCTACGAGGATGCCCCCATTTGGATTGCCGAGGACAAGGTGGTCGCCCGCATCCTTCACGCAGGCGAGTCGTGGACCATCGAGGGTGCCGAGGGCAAAACCTTCTCCATCATCGCCATCGCCCCCAACACAGAGATAAGCGAACACGGCCTAGAATGGGAGCTAGACCACGCCCCGCTAGCCCTACTAGCCGACACCGGCATCTCCAATGTCGTAAGGAAAACGGCCAAGATTCAAGTCCACCAAGGAACGGCAATCGCCTACCTCTACAAGTAAGGTGCCGCCGCGTGAGGGTTTTATCGGGACGGTGGGCGAGTAGGCAATCGCCGCGTGAGGGTTTTATCGGGACTGAGGGCGAGTAGGCAATCGCCGCGTGAGGGTTTT
>NZ_JBNPOK010000025.1:0-23574 GCF_050315135.1 Collinsella sp. SGI.033 | reverse complement strand
CGGAGCGATGCAATTTAAAAAATGCCAAGTTTTTGGTTTGCACTTTGCGATTCCTCGTGTATACTGACTTTCGCATTTAACGGAGAGTTGTCCGAGTGGCCGAAGGAGCACGATTGGAAATCGTGTAGGCGTCAAAAGCGTCTCCAGGGTTCAAATCCCTGACTCTCCGCCAGTTAATTCCAAAGCAGGCCTTTGTGCCTGCTTTGTTTTTACCCCACGCGGAGGGGTGGCAGAGTGGTTGAATGCGGCGGTCTCGAAAACCGTTTGGCCTGTATAAGGTCACGAGGGTTCGAATCCCTCCTCCTCCGCCATTTTGGTTGAGAAAGCTCCCAACAAAGGGAGCTTTTTTGTTTTGAGTCCCTTACAAACAAATACGGCGGAGGAGGGGTTCGAACCCGCCAGGGCGTTCAACACCAACCCAGATCTCTAAACATGTACATCACCCTCCAAAGATGTCAAAAAATGTCGTTTTTGGATGCTGATGTACATGTTTGGAACCTGTGACCGCGCCCAGTTCCGACCGTTTACCGAGCAATGGGGTCACGACCTCCCACAACCATGTACTATGTACGGGCATTTTCCAATCCAACTACCCAAAGGAACCCACCTTGCCCGTCATCGCCACTGTAATCGTTACCGCACACGCCTCGGATGCCATGGTTGCCATCCCGTTTTGGCTCGAGATGTTCGCTGTCGTCGCGGCGTCGATTTCGGGTGTACTGGTTGCGCGCGAGCACAAACTCGATCTGGTGGGCGCCGTCGCGCTCGCCGTGGTCTGCGGTCTGGGCGGCGGTCTTTTGCGCGATATGACGCTCCAGGTGGGCAACGTCTACATCCTTAACCAGCCCATGGCGCTGCCGCTGTCCATCGCCACGGCGGCCATCATCTACATCTTCCCTGCCATCGTCGACAAGCCCGACAAGCTCATCCCCCTGCTCGACATCATCTCGGTGGGTATTTATGCGGCAACCGGCGCAGATAAGGCGCTCGTGTACGGATTTGCACCGGTCGTGTGCATCATGATGGGCTTTTTTACCGCGGTAGGCGGCGGCATGCTGCGCGATGGTTTTATGGGCGTGGTGCCGGGTATTTTCCAGCGCACCAACTTCTATGCCATCGCGGCTATCGCTGGATCGGCAAGCTATGTTTGCCTTGTCATGAGCGGCTTAGTCAGCAATGTCGTCGCGCTGGTCGTTTGCGTCGCAGTGACCATGGGCCTTCGCTGGCTCTCGCTGCGCTTTGACATCAAAAGCCCCACCGAGGACGATATCGCGCGTTTCCTACATCGTAAAAAATAGATAGCACGGCCCGGCCCATCGCAAGGTGACAGCCTATCTACAACCGGCCGCAGGCCCGATATCCCGCGACACCTTACGTAGGCAATTGCCCATGCAGAATACTGCAACCGCGAGTTTCTTTTAGAGCGAAGGCGCAATGGGTACCATATTGGTCGTATGCAAATCACCAAGCAAAGGATTCACCATGCCTCACAACCAACCCGCGGCGGCGCAACGTCACAACATGCGCGGACACCTCATTATGGCCTTCGCGCTTATCGCACTGGCGTTTACCGCGCTGCCTTCCATGGCATTCGCCGGCACCGACACCGCGGGCAATGTTTTCGTGTCCGACGGGGACTCCAGTCCATCCGGCGTCGGGGGCGATCTGTACTGGGCCGGTCAAAGCCTTAGCCTGGACGACGCGTCCATCGACCGCGATATCATCGCCGCCGGCGAAAGCCTGTCTATTCGCGACTGCACCGTAGGCGGCGCCGTTCGCCTGGCAGCGCGCACCATCGATATCGCCAAGACCACCATTGATGGAAGCGTGACAGTTGCCGCTCAGCACGTCGTACTTAACTCCGGCAGTACCGCCAATTGCTTCTATGCCGCAGGTGAGACGGTTGCCCTGCGCGGCTCCGCCAAGTCGGCAGTGCTCGCGGGCAGTACGGTAACCATCGACGGCACTGTCGATGGCGATGTTGAGGTCTGGGCCGACAAGCTGGTGCTCGGCAAAAACGCCAACATCACCGGTACCGTAAACGCTCATGTCTCACAGGACCCCGAACGCGCCGACGGCGCCAAAGTGGGGGCCCTCAAGATCGACCGCACCGAGAACGAGGATACCTCCACCGTCAACGACGTCATCGGCGGCATCGTTGCCGCAGCTCTTTCCACCTGCTTTGTCGCGATTCTCCTTGAGCTCGTCTTTCCGCGTGCAACAGCCAGCGCGGCCGGCATGCTTCACCAGCACCCCGCCCCGCTGTGGGTGAGCGGTCTTTTGGGCACGGTAGCCGCCGTTCCCGCCATCTTGCTGCTCATCATCTCTATTGCCGGCCTGTCGCTCGCCGGAGCCCTGATGTGCGGCGTCATCGGCATCGCCCTGGTCTCGGCGGCCTTTGCGGGCACCGCGGTCGCACGCATGGTCGGGCACAGCCAGAACCGCTACGCCATGGCCGCCGTGGGCGGCGCCATCGCCGGCGCCCTTACGGCACTTCCCCTTATGGGCAACTTTATCAGCGGCGTAGCCTTCGTCTTTATGCTGGGCTATCTCATTCAGATCATCTGGCGCAACGCCCACGTCAAGCCGCAACAGGCCCCCAACACCCCGGGCCTTCCCTCCGCCTAACCGCCAACCACCGCAAAGGTGTCCTTCCTCTTTGTGGTGGTACAAAAAGGGCGCCGGCCGCGATGGTCGACGCCCTTTCTTGTGAATGCTACAGAGCTCAGCGCTTATTTGTTGACCTGACCGGCGCGAACGGCAGCCTTCTTGCGATCGGTGGCGTTAAGCAGACGCTTGCGCAGACGGATGTTCTTGGGGGTGATCTCCACCAGTTCGTCATCGGCGATGTACTCCAGCGCCTCCTCCAGCGAGAAGGTGCGAGGCGGCACCAGCTGCACGGAGATATCGGAGGTCGAGGAACGCTGGTTGCCCAGGTTCTTGGTACGGGCGATGTTGACGACCATGTCGCCGGCCTTGCTGCGCTCGCCCACGATCATGCCCTCGTAGCACTCGACACCCGGCTCAACAAACAGCTGGCCGCGCTCCTGCAGCGTGCCCAGAGCGTAGGCAACGGCCTTCTCGGTGGTCATGGAGATCATGGCGCCGTTCTGACGGTTGCCGATCTCGCCGGCGTAAGGACCGTACTCCAGGAAGGTGTGATAGAACACGCCCTCGCCGTGAGTGACGTTCATGATGCGGTTCTTAAGGCCCATGATGCCGCGGGTCGGGATCTTAAACTCAAGGTGCGTCACGATGCCCGAGGTGTCCATGCTGGTCATAATGCCGCCAGAGGTGCCAAAGACCTCGACGACCTTGCCCGAGTACTCGTCCGGGCACTCGACGACGGCCTGCTCGACGGGCTCCATCTTGTTGCCGTTCTCATCCTTCTTAAACAGAACGCGGGGACGGCCGACCTGGAACTCAAAGCCCTCGCGACGCATGGACTCCATCAGGACGGACAGGTGCAGAATGCCGCGGCCCGAGACCTCGACGCCGCTCTTGTCCTCGAGCTCCTCGATCTTCATGGTCACATTGTTCTCGGCCTCATTGAACAGGCGCTCCTTGAGCTGACGGGCGCCCACAATGTCGCCATCGCGGCCGACGAGCGGAGAGGTCGAAGCCTCAAAGACGATGGACAGGGTCGGCGGATCGATCTCGATAGGCTCGAGCTCAACGGGGTTCTCGGGATCGGTGTAGACATCGCCGATGTCGGTGCGCTCAATACCCACGACGGCGGCAATGTCGCCGGCGCCGACTTCCTGGCACTCGGTGCGGCCCAGGTAGTCGAAGGTAAAGAGCTGCTTGACGGTAGCGGTGGCGCTGGAACCGTCGTTCTTGACGACCAGGATCTGATCGCCCTGGCGAATGGTGCCGGAGTACACGCGGCCAATGCCGATGCGGCCGACAAAGTTGGAGTGGTCGATGGTCACGCACTGCATAGCGAGCGGCGCGGTCTCGTCAACCTCGGGCGCGGGCATGTCGTCGATGATCATGTCGAGCAGCGGGTACATGTCCATGTTGCCGTCGTTGGGGTCAAGGCGGGCAAAGCCATTCATGGCGCTGGCATAGACCACGTGCTCCATGGCAAACTCGAGCTGGTCGTCGGTGGCGCCCAGGTCGGCCATAAGGTCCAGACAGTCGTTATAGGCCTTCTCGGGGTTGGCGCCCGGACGGTCGATCTTGTTGATGACGATCATGATCTTAAGGCCGGTGTCGATGGCGTGACGTAGGACAAAGCGGGTCTGGGGCATGGGGCCCTCAAAGGCGTCGACCAGCAGCAGGGCGCCGTCGGCCATGCGCAGCACGCGCTCGACCTCACCGCCAAAGTCGGCGTGGCCCGGGGTGTCGATGACGTTGATCTTAACGTCCTTGTACTCGATAGAGATGTTCTTGGCGAGAATCGTGATGCCGCGCTCGCGCTCCTGGTCGTTGGAGTCCAGGACGCGATCCTCGACCTGCTGGTTGGCACGGAAGGCGTCCGTGGCACGCAGGAGCTTGTCGACCATCGTCGTCTTACCGTGGTCGACGTGGGCGATAATGGCGATGTTCCTCAGATTGTCTACGCGCATGTAGTTCCCCTATCTTCTATCTATATACAAACGGCACGCGTATGCGACCCGTCCAGCAACACAACGCTCGGCGGGAATATTGAGCCTTTTACCGAAAACTCGTTTATTTTAGCGATTCTAGATGAGAGGGGTTTCCTCACCTGCAGGTTCAGGGTCGCTCCACATAAAACCATCGCCGGCGCCCATACCCTCGTACAGCACATATGCCGAAAAACCGCTCTCGAGCGTGGTCTCGAAGAAGCTAACGAGCAAAGCGTCGTGATATCCGCCCTCGATCTCCACACAGCCGGTGTAGCCGATGGCATAGCGGGCGATGCGGCCCAGGCCTTCGTCCTTGAGACCCATCTTGTGCTCGGAGATAAAGTTGGTGGCAGCCTCCAGGCATGCCTCCTCACCGTCCTCGTCGAGAGCCGCAAGATAGCGGTTGGAGGCGGCATCCTCGATCGCCACGACAACGCCCGGGTTTTCACCGGCGGCAAGGTCGTCCAAAAACGCACCGATCAGATCGCACACCATGGCGTCGAGCTCGGCGGAGACGTTACCGGCGTTCTGCATATCCTGTGCCATCTTTTGACCTTCCCATCGCATTCGGCGTCGTTATAACTCCTGTGCCTCGGCCGCGATTCTGGCGGCAGCGTCACGGGCGCGAACCATCTCCGCCGCGCGCTTGTCGAGCACCTTGATCTGGTTGGTCAGCATTACCGCATCGACCACGCCCCAGATCACCAGGCCCGTCGAAATCGAAAACCCAAGCGCACCAACTGTACCACGAAGCCGCGACAAGATTACCGCGGCAAGCGCGGAGACAACAACCATCTTGATATAGGAGTCACGGCGCTCGCGAAGGGTGCGAGCCTGCGTCACATACGCAATGCGCGCGGCCTCAAATGCCTCGGCGCGTATATGGGCCTCACGCGCGATAGCGGCTGCTTCGGTCGACACACTGGTACCCATCAGCGCTCGCCGTGCATCGTGCTCAACCGACATTTAGAAATCATCGGGCGAGAGCGTGTGGACAAACTCGTCAAACTTCTCGAACTCACTCTCGTCGTCAACCTCGTCGGCAAGCGGAGAGACGGTGCCCAAGCGATTCATGATGTCGTCCTCCACAAACATGGGGGCATTGCTGCGCACGGCAAGGGCGATAGCGTCGCTCGGTCGTGCGTCAAGCATACGCTCGCCCCTATCGGTGTGCACGACGACCGTCGCGTAGAACACCGGCGGCTCGGCGCGCACGATCTCGATACGCTCGATCTTCGCTCCCACCACTTCGATGGTATCGAGCAAAAGATCGTGGGTGATGGGGTGATCGGTGCGGCCGGTATCGATACCGCGGCTGATGGCCGCTGCCTCGTAGGAACCGGTCTGGATGGAAAGAGAGCGCAGCGGCGCGGACGAATCCGACTTACGGCAACGCTCGCGCAAGACGATCAGCGATGGCACGGGACCGGCGGCCATGACGATGGTCTCTATGTCGACACGAACCATGGAACACCTCCGGTACGTTGTGATTGGCATGCGCGGCAGCTCCGCCGCATTGAATAGCTATACTACCCAATCTTTCGCCCAGCACACAAAATCAAAGCAGTTAATTTGGGACGGGGCTTTTTTAGCTACCCAGCGGCAGGTCTAGAAACTGAGGCTGCGCAGAACAGGGTAGCCAAAAAAGCCCCGTCCCAAATTAACTGCTCCAACGGGTAAGAAAAAAGCCCCGAGGCAATGCCCCAGGGCTCTTAACGTTTTGATGGTGGACCTGACAAGATTCGAACTTGTGACCTCCCGGTTATCAGCCGGACGCTCTAACCAACTGAGCTACAGGTCCATCATGGTGGAGGTTAGGGGGATCGAACCCCTGACCTCAGGCTTGCAAAGCCCGCGCTCTCCCAGCTGAGCTAAACCCCCACGGAGACAGTAATAAACACCCCAGCGGCGACTCGGCTCTCGCTGGGGTGTTTATTGCGAAAGAAAGTGGTGGACCTGACAAGATTCGAACTTGTGACCTCCCGGTTATCAGCCGGACGCTCTAACCAACTGAGCTACAGGTCCATCGCGCAAGGGATATATTAGACGAGTCGTTACGCACGCGTCAACAACTTTTTTGAAAATCTTTGAAGGGTGTCGGCCCCGGCCGCCCGGCGGCATGCGAAGTCGCCTGCTCGGACAGTCCTGCTCGCACGGAGAGCACATTAAGTGCTCTCCGGCTCATGCGGAACTCGCGATCGACTTCGCATGCCGCCGGGCGGCCGGGGCCGACGTGGGGTTCAAAGATTGTCAAAAAAGCGGTCGGCGCGCAGTGCGCCGACCGCCGTTATATGGGGTCTGATGATTTTTACCAGCTAGGGCCTCTTACTCGTCTAGGAGATCCTCTGGTATGTCGTTGCCGTCGCCTGGGTCGACTGGGGCCTCTTCGGTGACGTATGCGGTCTCGGCACTTTCGCCCTCGGGCTTCTCTTCGGCGGCCGTCATGCGGGCAACGGCGCACACGCGGTCGTCATCGCTTACGGTCATCATCTTGACACCCTGCGTGGTTCGACCGGTCCGGCTGATCTCGTCGGTCTTGACGCGAATGACCGTCGCGCCCTCCGTCACGATAAACAACTCATGCTGCGGGCCGACCGCCTTCATGGCCGCAAGGTTGCCCTTGCGCTCGGTCATTTGGATGGTGTAGACACCCTGGCCGCCGCGGTTTTGCTCCGGATAATCCGAGACCGGCGTGCGCTTGCCGTAGCCGCACTCGGTAATGACAAACAGGTCGCCCTCGCCGTTGGTGACCTCCATGCCCAGGACACTCACGCCGTCCTTCATGCCAATGCCGCGGACACCGCTGGTGTCGCGGCCGGTAGCGCGAACCTGGTCCTCGGGGAACATGATCGCCTTGCCCGCAGTGGTGGCCATGATGATCTTGTCGCCCTCGCGTACGCGGCGCACGGCGAGCAGCGCGTCGTCGTCCCTCAGGTTGATGGCGATTAGGCCATCGCGGCGGCTGCGATCATAGGTGCTCATCACGGTCTTCTTGACCATGCCGTTCTTGGTGGCAAACATCAGGTACTCATCGGCGGGGAACTCACGACAGCTAATGACGCTCGCGATCTTCTCGCCTTCCTCAAAGGGAAGCAGGTTGACGATTGCGGTGCCGCGCGCCTGGCGCGTACCAACCGGCAGCTCGTGCACCTTCAGACGGTAGACCTTGCCCTTGCTCGAGAAGAACAGCACATACTCGTGGGTGGACGCGATAAACATCTCGTCGATAACGTCGTCCTCTTTAAGGTTGACGCCCGACACGCCCTTGCCGCCGCGCTTCTGGGCGCGGTAAGCGGCCACCGGGATACGCTTCACATAGCCGGTGTGGGTGATGGTCACGACCATGTCCTCGTCGGCGATGAGGTCCTCGACGTCCAGATCCTTCTCGACCTGGCTGATCTCGGTACGGCGCTTGTCGCCAAACTTCTTGGAGATCTCGCGCATCTCTTCCTTGATGACGCCCAGAATCTTCTCCTCGTGCGTCAGCAGGTCCTCGTAGTAGGCGATAGCACGGCGCAGGCCGTCCAGCTCTTCCTGAATCTTGTCGCGCTCCAGGCCGGTCAGGCGACGCAGCTTCATCTCGAGGATGGCCGTGGTCTGCTCGGGGGTAAAGCCAAAACGCTCAATCAGGCGGCTGCTGGCCTCGGAATCGGTCTGCGAGGAGCGGATGATGCTAATGACCTCGTCGATATGGTCGAGGGCCATAAGGTAGCCCTCAAGGATATGTGCACGGGCCTGGGCCTTTTTAAGGTCAAAGTGGGTGCGGCGGGTGACTACGTCGACCTGGTGGTCGATGTAGTGTTGCAGCATCTCGCGCAGGCTCAGGCATTTGGGAACGCCATTGACGAGCGCCAGATTGTTGGCACCAAAGGTGGTCTGCAGCGAGGTGTACTTATACAGGTTGTTAAGTACGACCTGCGGGATAACGCCCTTCTTGAGCTCAATGACCAGACGGATGCCCTTTTGGTTGGACTCGTCGCGCATGTCCGAGATGCCCTCGATGCGCTTGTCGTTTACGAGCTGGGCGATCTTCTCCTGCAGGGTGCCCTTGTTGACCATGTAGGGAATCTCGGTAAAGACCAGGCGGCTGCGGCCGGTCTTGGTGGACTCCACATGGGCCTTGGCACGCACGGTGATGGAACCGCGGCCGGTCTCGTAGCTCTGCCTAATGCCGGCGCTACCCATGATGATGGCACCGGTGGGAAAGTCCGGGCCGGGCATAATCTGCATGAGTTCGTCGACGGTGGCGTCGGGGTTGTCGATCAGGTAGCAGGTGGCCTCGATCGCCTCGGTGAGATTATGCGGGGCGATATTGGTGGCCATGCCTACAGCGATGCCTTGGCTGCCGTTAACCAGCAGGTTGGGGAAGCGTGCGGGCAGTACCACGGGCTCGGCGAGAGACTCGTCGTAGTTGGGCTGCCAGTCGACGGTATCCTTCTGCAGGTCGCGGAGCAGCTCCATGGCGGGCTTTGCCAGACGGCTCTCGGTGTAACGCATAGCTGCGGCACCGTCGCCGTCGATGTTGCCAAAGTTGCCGTGGCCGTCGATAAGCGGCGTGCGCATGGAGAACCACTGCGCCAGACGAACCATGGTCTCATAGACCGCGGAGTCGCCGTGGGGGTGGTACTTACCGATAACTTCGCCGACCGTCCAGGCCGACTTCTTGTGCGGGCGGTTGGGGTAGATGCCGCTCTCGTTCATGGCGTACAGGATGCGGCGGTGCACCGGCTTTAAGCCGTCGCGCACGTCCGGCAGGGCGCGTGCCGTAATGACCGACATCGAGTACTCGATAAACGACTGCTTCATCTCGCGGCCAAACTCCGAAATCTGGAGCTGGCCGCCGTTGATGTCCTCGCCGGCCGAGGCACCGCGATCGACCGCGCCAAAGCTCTCCTCGAGCTCGGCGTCGTCATCCTCTTCCTCTTCATCCTCGACATCGGGGTTGTAGGAATCCGGATCGCCGTCCTCGCCCTGCTCGGCGCGGGCGAGCAGGCGCTTCAGATCATCGGGCATACCGGCGTCGCCGGCCTCGTCCACACCCTCGTTGTTGTTGATATCGTCTGCCACGTTACCTCCTCATGGTTTGCGTGGTCCATTAGTTCCCTACCACGGAGACGGCTTTTCCAGGTGCCGCAGATTCGCCCGAAAGAGGAGGGAAGCGTACTTGGGTACGCGACCGACGATTGAGGGCGAAGGTGCGGTGGCTGGGAAAGCCGAACAGGTTAGGCATCTAAGAAGCGTGCATCATGCGCGTGTTTTTCAATGTACTCGCGGCGATAGCCCACCTCGGAACCCATGAGCTCGCGTACGGCACGGTCCGCCACCACGGCATCCTCGATCGTCACGCGCTGCAAAATGCGGGTCTTGGGGTCCATCGTCGTCGAGGCAAGCTGCTTGGGGTCCATCTCACCCAGGCCCTTGTAGCGCTGGACGGTATAGCCCTTGCGCTTCTTGGTGATCTTGCCATCCTTGGCCTTGCCGTCCTCGTCGTTGTCGTCGGGGTTCAGGCCCAGGCTCTGAATGGTGTCGCGCAGAATCTCGTCTTCGGGCTGTCGGCCGTTGGGATACACGTAGTGGATCTTGTTGCGCACCTTAATGCCAAAGATGGGCGGGCAGGCAACATAGACATAGCCGGCATCGATCAGCGGACGCATGTACTTGTAGAAGAACGTCAGCAGCAGGATGCGGATATGCGCACCGTCGACGTCTGCATCGGTCATGATGATGATCTTGTGGTAGCGCGCCTTGGTGATATCGAAGTCGCCGCCGTCGCCGGCGCTCGTCGTGACGCCGCAACCGATCGCGGTGATCAGCGACTGGATGGTGTCGCTCGAGAACGCACGATGGTCACCCACGCGCTCGACGTTCAGAATCTTGCCGCGCAGGGGCAGAATCGCCTGGATGTCTCGGCGGCGGCCGTCCTTGGCCGAACCGCCTGCCGAGTCGCCCTCTACGATGAAGAGCTCGGTCAGCTCGGCATCGCGCACCGAGCAGTCGGCGAGTTTGCCGGGCAGCGACGCCGTCTCGAGCAGGCTCTTGCGACGGGTCGCCTCGCGCGCCTTGCGGGCGGCGTTGCGGGCCTTGCAGGCCTGCTGCGCCTTCTTGACGATCTCGCGGGCGGGCTTGGGGTGCTCCTCGAGGTAGTCGGCAAGACCGTCGGTCACGATCTTGAGCGTAAGCGCGCGCATGTAGGAACTACCGAGCTTGGCCTTGGTCTGGCCCTCAAACTGCGGATCGGGCAGCTTGACCGAGATGACGGCCGAGAGACCCTCGCGCACGTCGTCACCGCTCAGGTTGGCCTCTTTCTCCTTAAGCAGGTTCTGCTTGCGGGCGTAATCGTTAATCACGCGGGTGAGGGCGGTGCGGAAGCCCTCGAGGTGCATGCCGCCCTCGGGGGTGTAGATGTCGTTGGCAAACGACATGACGTTCTCGCCATAACCGGCGTTCCACTGCAGGGACACCTCGACCTCGCCCATCTTGGCCACGGGCGCATCCGGGTCCGATTTACCCTCAATGTAGATGGGCTCCTTAAAGGCCTCGGGGACGTCCTTGCCGTCGTTGAGGAACTTGACGAAGTCGATGATGCCGCCCTCGTAGCAAAACTCCTCCACGCGGGGAGCCGCCTCACGCTCGTCAGTCAGCACGATCTTGAGGTTCTTGTTGAGAAACGCCGTCTCTTGCAGACGATTGTGCAGTGTATCGAAATCGTAGACGCAGGTCTCGAAGATCTCGTCGTCGGGCCAGAAGGAGACGGTGGTGCCCGTCGAATCCGAGGTGCCCACGACCTCCATCTTCTTGACGGTCTTGCCGCGCGAGAATTCCATCTCGTAGATATTGCCGTCGCGGCGCACCTGCACGACCACGCGCTTGGACAGGGCGTTGACAACGGAGATGCCCACGCCGTGCAGGCCGCCGGAAACCTTATAGGCCGAGTTATCGAACTTACCGCCGGCGTGAAGGATCGTCATGACGACCTCGAGCGTCGGAATCTTTTTGACAGGGTGCTCGTCGACGGGGATGCCGCGCCCGTTATCGACGACCGTAATGGAGTTGTCGGCGTGGACCGTCACCTGAATCTCGGTGCAGAAACCGGCCATGGCCTCGTCGACGGAGTTGTCAACGATCTCCCACACCAGGTGGTGCAGACCGCTGGCGCTCGTCGAGCCGATATACATGCCCGGGCGCTTACGGACGGCTTCGAGACCCTCGAGGATCTTAATTTCGCCGCCATCGTAATCGTTTTCGCTTGCCACACGTCCTCCTTCGGTTAAGAAAATCTGTATAGCCTTACTATTTTATCGTAAAAAATACCCTCGGGGACGAGGGTATTTGCCTATACAAGGCCACCAGATGCGATTTAAGACTCTTTTTTGCTTTGCACGCCCTTGGCCCACTCGGCACTGGCCCTCATGGCGTTCTGGAGAGCCTCACGCAGTTTTTGGTCTTCGATGGGCGACACCTGGCGCTCGATCTCGGCACGCTCGGCTTCATTCAGATCGGCATGCGGCGCGGGCGGGCGCTCGGGCGCGACCGGGCGCAGGCGCTCTTTTGCCGCGGGCGGCGTGTGGCCGGGGCGGGTCGTCTTAAATACCAGGCCATCCACATGCGCGCCGGCACGCTCCATGCGTGCGCGGATTATCTCGCGCAAAAGCGTCATCTCCTGTGTCCACGAGGGCGAATCGAGATACACCAGCAGCTCGTTGGACTCGGGAAGATAACGCAGCCCCGTCACATGCCGGCCCTCGCGCGTGCCCGAGCACACCGCGTTCCAAGCACGGTAGACCGCACGCGATTCCTCGGCGGCCTCCATTTGCGCACGACGCTCGGGCGTAGCCGACGCCAAGATGCGCTGGCGCTCGGCACCCAAAAAGTCACTGAAGGCAGCCGTGCCGTTCTCACGCTCGTAATTAGCATGCCTCACCCATGCTCACCACCTTGGCTCGATCAAGCAACTCATCGGTAAAGTATCCCAAATTGGTGGTGGTTATGACTGTCTGGATGTCGTCGCCGATCAGCTGCAAAAAAGCGGCGCGGCGATCGCCGTCGAGCTCGCTCATCACGTCATCCAAAAGCAGCAGCGGGGCGGTACCCAGAATATCGCGGGCTACGGCCACCTCGGCCACCTTCCAAGCCAGAACCAACGTACGTTGCTGACCCTGACTGGCAAACGAGCGAGCCGAGCGGCCGGCGACCGAAAACTCAATCTCGTCGCGGTGCGGACCCACGAGTGTCACGCCGCGGCGGATTTCCTCGTCGGCGCGCTCGTCGAGCGCCGCGAGCATGCGCTCGTATGCCCAGCCCCTCAGCTCCTCGCGGTCATCGGTCTGGGGCAGCTCCCCCAACGTGGACGCATAGGCCACATCGGCCTCCTCCCCGGACGCAACCAGCCCGTAGGCATTGCGCACGTGGGCGTCCAAGCGATCGAGCAGGGCCAAGCGGTGCACCAGCAGGGCCGATCCGGCGCGGGCAATCGACTCATTCCACGCACCGAGCATCTCACGGCAGCACCATGTCTCTTTGAGCAGGGCGTTGCGCTGCGTCACGCAGCGGCCATAGGCGCTTGCCAGATCGGCATAGCGGGCGCTCAGTTGCACACCAAAGTCGTCGAGCGCAGCGCGACGCACGCTGGCACCGCGCTTAACCATATCCAGATGATCGGGGCAGAACAAAACACTCGGCAGCACGCCGCGCACACCAGAGGCGGCACATCGCTTGCCGTTGCGGCTAAACGAACGCTTACCGTCCTCCACGCATAGGCCCATGTCCAGCACGCGGCCATCGCCCTCGAGCCTAAGCTCGGCCTTGCACAAACCCGTGCCGTCGTGCACAAGCTCGACGGCAGTGGAATGCCTAAACGAGGCGCCGCTCGTTAGCAGCTGCAGCGCCTCTATGAGGTTGGTCTTTCCCGCCGCGTTGGGCCCCGCGAGCACCGTCACGCCATCGCTCAGTTCCAGGCGATAGCTATCGAAGCTGCGGTAGCGCGCGACGGAAAGATCGCGGGCGAACATGGCCATAGGGCGCCGCTAGATGCGCACCGGCATGACCAGGTACAGATAGTTGATCTTGTCGTAGGACTTAAAGATGCCGGCCTGCGAATAGCTCTTGAGCTCCAGCGTGATCTCCTTCTCCTTGGACAGGGCGTTGAGACAGCCAAAGATGTAGTGGTAGTTAAAGGCAATGGTGCCCGACTCGCCCTCGGCCTCGACATCGATCGTCTCCTGCGCCAGATCCTGGTCATTGGAGATGGAGGACAGGCCCATCTGGCCGTTCTCGACATCGATCTCAAACTTGACGGCGGGGTTGGCGCTCGCGATGACCGCCACGCGCTTGAGGGCGGCATTAAAAGCCGCCACGTCGATCTTGACGCTCGTTACGCACGAATCGGGGATGAGCTGCTTGTAGTTGGGATACATACCCTCTATGCGGCGCGACACGTAGGTGGTGTTGCCGGCTTCAAAGACAACCTGGGTGTCGGTGGCACCGATCATAATGGTCGCCTGGCTCGCCATGATGCTCAGGGCGTCGTTGAAGGCATCGGCCGGCACGTTGAGCTCAAAGGAGCCCTCGAGCGTCGAGGTCTCCACCTGCGTATCGCACACGGCCAGACGGAAGGAGTCGGTCGCCACCAGGCGCACGGTGTTGTTTTCGACCCTCATATGCACACCGCCCAGGATGGGGCGGGCCTTGTCGGTCGAGGTGACGCGCCACACGCGGCTGACCATCTCGGACAGAATGTCGGTCGGGAGCTCAACGGCGCTCTCGATGGCATAGGCCGGGAACTCGGGGAAATCGTTGGCATCGAGCGTATTCAGGCGGAAGGAACTCTTCTCGCAACCGATCAGCACCTGGCGCTCCGAAAGCTCAAAGGTAACTGGGGCATCGGGAAGGGTCTTGGTGATGTTGGAGAGCATCTTGCAGGGGATTACCATCTCACCTTCCTCTTCCACATGTGCCGCGATGCGGTGACGAATCGAGATGGTGTAGTTAGAGGTCTGGAATTCCAAGATGCCGTCTTGTGCCTTGATGAGCACGCCCGACAGAATAGGGAGGGTGGATGCCGAAGCGACACCCTTCATGACGACGCCGATTGCTTGCGTAAGCGAGCTCTGGCTGACGGTGAACTTCATCTTTTAATACCTTTCTATAGATATAAATATCTTAATAATAGTAATAGTACTGACGAAACTGTTGATTACTCCCAAACATGCAGGTCAAACCCAAAAAGAGAATCGACAGTTCCCTGTGTGCAACAGGGGTCGTTTTCCACGTTCAAAACCTGCGCAAAACTTTTCATCGGAGCGGGCTGGGTTTTAGACACCTTATGCCCGCGGTTTCAACAAGTTTTCAACAGGTGTGCCTATTTCCCTACGAGCGCAGTGTAATTTTGTCCCGTAGCGATTTGAGGTCCTCGGTCACGGTCCGGTCTTCCTGGATCATCTTCTGGACTTTTTTGTAGCTCGTGCTGACGGTCGAGTGGTTGCGGTTGCCAAACTCCGCACCCACGGCGGTGGTTGTCATCTCGCACATCTCGATCGCTAGGTAGATGGCGATATGGCGCGCCTTGGCGATATTGGCATTGCGGCGCGGACCAATGAGCTCCTCATGCGTCACGCCGTACTGCTCCTCGATAACAGACTGAACTGTCTGCACGTTGATCTTTTTGGCCGACGTGTCGAAGTACTGGCTGGCGATGGCATCGATGTCGTCGAAGCTCAGCTCGCTACCCTCGCGCTCGCGGTCGCCCGCCTCCCCGGCGCAGCGCTCGCAGAAGCTCTCGAGCTCACGGATGTTGGTGCCCGATACCTCCGCCATGTGTTTAAAGTGTTCGTCAGTCAGATGTCCGCTGTCGCCACCGTAGGCCGCCAGCAGCGAGTCGTCCCCCGCCTCGGGCGCCGCCGCGATCGTGTTCTCGTAATAGCGCTGCAGAATCTTGTACTTCATCTCGTAGCTGGGCTCTGCTACCAAGCAGAGCATGCCGGCGTTAAAGCGGCTGGTCAGGCGCTCGTCCATGTTCAGGTCCTTGGGCGCACGGTCTGCGGCAATCACGACCTTCTTGTTGTTGCGGATAAACTCGTCCATGAGCTGGAAAAAGTAGTCCACGCTCGCGCGTTTGCCGATGATGTTTTGGATGTCATCGATGATGAGCACGTCCACGCCGTGGTATGCCTGCATGATGGGGGCGTTACTCTTCTTTTGGCGGTCGAATTCTGTCATCAGATCATCGATGTATGCCTGTGAGTTGGCGTATTTCACTTTGATCTCGGGCGACTTCTCGGCGAGCTCGTTTTTGATAGCAAGCAGCAGGTGGGTCTTGCCTAAGCCCGATTTGCCATAGATGAACAGGGATGTGCAAGTACCGCGTTCGTCTGCGAGTGCGGCGAATTTAAGCGCCGAACGATAGGCGTGGCTGTTTTCGGGGCCGTAGACAAAGTTTTCGAAGGTGAATTTTGAGTTGGCCACGAGGGGCGCGCCATCGGCGTTCTGCTCGCCCGGGGCCGCAGCCGCAGGCACGCTCACAGGCGATGTCGAGACTGGTTTTGCGCTCTTGGCGGGTGCCACGCCCTTCATCTGATTCATCATGCGGCGGAAATCGTCGGCCGACAGCGTGTTTTTGATCGCGATGCCCGGTTCTTCGCCCGGCGCTGCGTCGTGCGCGACGGGCATGTGCGAAACACTGGGAGCGGTTGCTACCGGCACGGCTGTTGCGTGGGGCATGGTTTCACGGGAAACATCGCCCGCATTGGTCTCCGGAGCCGCCACAGGGGCGGCGGTCGTCAAAGGGGGAGTGGCGGGTGCCGCCCCTGTGGCGCCTGCCGTGGGACCCTGCGGGGCCACGATGTTGAGCGCGATCGGCGCAAAGGCAATCTCTTCTAGGTAGTGCTCGATAGTCGGCTGGTGCTTTTTGAGCTGCGCAATGGCAAAGCGCGACGGTGCCTCGATGGTCAAGGTGTCCTCGGTTAGGCTCACGGCACGCGATTGCCCCAACATGTTGATGAGGCGCGCATCTTGGCCGTCGCGCTGGCAAAAGGCGATGGCATCCTCCAGGATGATGCTTGCTTCCTCGTCCACTGTCTCTCCCGTTCCTTAACTTTGGGCACGCACGCGAGCGCTGCCGAGTTCGGTCAGATGGTATTTCTGACCGTGTTTGATTACCAAGCCGGCCTGCGCCAAGTCATTGAGTGTGCGTGACCACGTGGGCGCGGAGTTTCCAAATGCTCGCGCCAGGTCGGTGGCGCCGCACTCTTGGTTTTGAGCCAGATATCCCAGCGCCGCGTTGCCGCGCTCGCTCACAAATACGTCCGGTTGCGGCTGTGCGTATTGATTCGCCGCATTAGGATACATCATTTGAGCTGCTGGTTGTTGAGAACTCTGCATGGTTGGCATCGGCTGTTGAAAACTTTGCGGCCACTGTTGGTATGGCTGCGGCGGCATCTGCTGGGCCCAGGGATGGTACGGCTGCGGCATCTGCTGATACGGCTGCTGATAGCCCTGGGGATACTGTTGCATATATTGCTGGGAGTATCCCTGCTGCGGCATATATTGTCCCGGATATGCCTGCGGGTACGGTTGGAAGCCCATCTGCCGAGCTCCTTGCATGCCCGTCACCTGCTGCATCGCGGCTGCATCCGAATCGGCCGGGACCATGGACTCTGCCGAGCCTTGAGTTGTCGTCTGTCCCGCGGGCTGGGGGTCCTGCATGGGCGGCATGCCGGGTTGATGCATCTGCTGCGAAACCATGGGCTGTTGTAGTGGGGACGCGGCCATGGTTTGCTGCGCAGTCATCATTGCTTGCTGCGGAATTGCTCCCGGCAGTGGGTATTCCGACCCCTGGGCCTCGGGGCGCACGGCTGCCCCGCGCCCTCCCGCGCGCTCAATTTCCTGCACGCGCTTGGGGTCGAGGCTCACCGTGACGACGGTGCCGTTGCCCATGTTATCTTCGATGGAGACTGCCCCGCCGGCGTTTTCCAGGTATTCCTGCACCATGGGAAAACCTGCCCCGGTGCCGCGTATATACCGCTTCATCTTGCTGTTTGCGCTGGTGACGCCAAAGTCGAAGGCGCGCTCTTTGTCGTCGATGCCCGGACCTTGGTCGGCAAAGCGGATAGTTTCCCCGCCGTCCAGGATCGAGATAATGGGCTCGGCAAAGTGGGCGTGGATAAAGTTTTCGACAATCTCGCGGATAACCATGAGCGAGATGTGTCCGCCTTGCTCTTTCATGCACTGGTAGACGGTGTTAGTCGTCTCTTCCAGATACGTGCGGATGTCTTGCGGCTCGATGACGATCACGCGCGGGGTCGAAAGCATGTCGTCATAGACGGCGATGCGCGCCGCATACATGGTTTTCGGTGTCTGTTTCGATGTCTGCTCGCCCTCTTTGCGCTCTTCGCGTACGCCGTTGATGTGCTCGTTGTCGGGTGCCGGGTCACCGGAATCGACCATGGTGTAAAAGTCGTCAGACATGCCGCTCGCAATCTTTCAAAAGGTTTCGGATAAATAGTAGCTCACCGCGCAATGTTTCTCATCTTTCGACAAGTTTTCAAAACATGTTGAAAACTTTGGAAAATGGGCGAAAAGTTCTCAACATTGCCAACATGACCTGTTGAAAACTCGGTGAAATATCGTGAAAAGTTGGAGTCATACTCAAAAACTCATCCGGCTTATGGCGGAACCGTGTGAACTGCGCAACCTTTTACCTTTGATTTCTTGACATTTGAACATTGATTTCCCTACAATCTTCAAGCTCACGTGTCTATATCTGCGTCCGCGCCCTCGCGGACACTCGAAATGCAGCAGGAGGAACTTAAGATGAAGCGTACGTATCAGCCTAATAAGCGTAAGCGTGCCAAGACCCATGGCTTCCGCGCCCGTATGGCCACCAAGGGTGGTCGTGCCGTGCTCGCCCGTCGCCGCGCCAAGGGCCGCAAGCGTCTCACTGTCTAGCAGCGATACACGCATCTCGCATGAAGACTATTAAGTCTCGGCAAGATTTCGAGCATGTGTTCAGTCAGGGGCGTCGTTTCAGTCACCCTCTGATTCGAATGACCATATGTGAATCGGTTGGCGAAGGCGACTCTGGAAGGGTCGCCTTCGTTGGTGCTAAACGACTCGGTTGCGCAGTTGTGCGCAACCGTTCTAAGCGTGTGATGCGCGAGGCCGCCCGCAGCTGCGGATTTCCCGTTGCGGGTTATGACATCATCTTGTTCGCGACCCCCAAGACGAGGATCTCGTCGCCGGAGGAGATGAACGAGGCATTGCGTTCGCTTGTGATACGCGCCGGCGTTGCCGGGGAGGAGCGATGAGCAATCACGTTTTGCGACGTGTTGCCATCGCTCCTATTCGCATATATCAACAGGTTATTTCGCCCTTATTGCCTGACGCCTGCATTTA
Organism: Collinsella sp. SGI.033; assembly: GCF_050315135.1. Lineage (NCBI taxonomy): Bacteria > Bacillati > Actinomycetota > Coriobacteriia > Coriobacteriales > Coriobacteriaceae > Collinsella > Collinsella sp. SGI.033. Next base: position 4,594 of record NZ_JBNPOK010000025.1, on the reverse strand, counting down.
TTATCCAACGTGTTCTCATTACGCCGTCCAGGCTATCGAGAAATACGGTGTTTGTAGAGGCTGCTGGCTTGCCGTGAGGCGCATCGCTCGCTGCAATCCCCTGCACGTCGGCGGTTATGACCCTGTGCCCTAGCGGGCACTCGCTATCGGAGGAAAAATTACATGTGGGATTGGATCGTTAACATCCTTTTCGAGCTGCTCAAGCTCATCCAGACCTTTGCGGTCGACTGGGGCCTGTCCATCATTATTCTGGTGGTCATCGTCCGTCTGCTGCTGACGCCGCTCATGCTCAAGTCGACCAAGTCGACGGCCCGTATGCAGGTGCTGCAGCCCAAGATGCTCGAGATCCAGGAGCGCTACGCTGACGACCCCCAGCGTCAGGCCGAGGAGATGCAGAAGTTCTACAGCGAGAACAAGTTCAATCCGCTGTCCGGCTGCCTGCCGCTTCTGATTCAGATGCCTATCCTCATCGCCCTGTTTACGCTTCTGCAAAACCTGCCTCATTACTTTAACGAGGGCACCTTCTCGTTCTTCAACATTCTGCCCGATCTGACTACCACGCCGAGTGCCTCTTTTGCCGATGGCTTTATGGTCGCACTGCCTGCGCTGGTTTGCCTGATTCTGTTTGCTGTCCTGACCCTGATTCCGCAGCTGTACATGTCGCGCAATCAGACTGGCCAGCAGGCCCAGAGCATGCGCATGATGGCCGTCGTCATGACCGTCATGATGCTCTGGATGGGTTGGAGCCTGCCCGTTGGTGTTCTTTTGTACTACGACGTGTCTTCTGCCTGGCAGGTCATCCAGCAGATCTTTGTGACGCAGAAGGTTATCGAGAAGGCTAAGGCCGAAGAGGAGGAGCGTCTTAAGAACGCCCCGCTGCAGGTTGAGGTCACGCGTCGCGAGAAGAAGCCGCGCCCGCACAAGAAGAAGTAGCGGTATAGTAATCTTATTTAGGTACCTAACTTTTGGAGTACGTTATGTCTGAAGAGATCGTCGAGGATATGCTTGAGGAGGTTGCCCCGCAGGCCGCGGGCGATTATCTCGAGATTGCACAGCGCTACAAGGCTGGTGAAGAGCTTACGGATGAAGAGCTCGACACCATTGCCGATGTTGCGATTTCTATTCTTCGTTCCATCCTTTCGCATTTCGACGCCGCCAACTCTCCTATCGATGAGTATGAGGGCGACGAGGGCGAACTGATTCTTGATGTAACGGCTCCCGACCTTGCCGTCCTTATTGGTCGTCATGGACGCACCCTTGATGCCCTTCAGGTTATGTTCTCGCTGTTGGTGAGCCGCAAGCTAGGCTTTAGGTATCCGGTCGTCGTCGACGTCGAGGGATATAAGAGCCGCCGCCAGGACAAGGTTGCCTCTATGGCTCAGTCTGCTGCCGAGCGGGCAGTGCGCACTCACAAAAGCGTTTCGCTTCCGCCCATGAATGCCTACGAGCGCCGTCTGGTTCATATTGCTCTTCGCGGCAACGACGCCGTCGACACGCATTCTGAGGGTTCTGACCCCGATCGTCATGTTGTGATTGTTGCTCGATAACCTAAACGAGATTATCTTAAGGGGACGTGGTTTCCACGTCCCCTTTTTTTGTCAAAAGTTCTTGATACATTGATTTTTGTCAGATAGGAGTTTGTCTTGTTTGTACTAACCGATGAACAGACAAGCCAGATGCTTAGTCGTCTAATTTCGTATTGCGAAGACTATTCTTTGAAGGTCTCCCATGATGCCCTTCGCTCATGTATTGAGCATCTAGATCTTGTTTTGGAGGCTAATAAGACCACCAATCTTACGCGCATCCTAAATATCGAAGATGCTGCTGTTCTTCATATTCTTGATTCGCTTGTGTTGCTTCCCTATATAGACATAGCTCCAGAAGGCGCTTTGTTAGACATGGGTACTGGTGCTGGGTTTCCTGGAATCCCTTTGACAATTGCTAGCGGACGTAAGGCTACCTATATCGATTCGGTTGGCAAGAAGGTTGATGCCGTCAACTCATTTGTTGAAGCTCTCAGTCTCAAGCATGCTCACGCGGTTCATGATCGTCTTGAAGAATATGCCCGAAGCCATAAGAAACAGTTTGCTGTTGTCACTGCTCGTGCACTTGCACCGTTACCAGTTCTCGTCGAGTATGCTTCACCATTTCTAATAGATAATGGTCTCTTTGTTATTACTAAGGGAAACCCTTCAGACGTTGAACTTCAGTCTGGTCTAACTGCCGCTAGCATATGTGGGTTCACCACACTTATGACAGATGATTTAGATTTGCCAAATGGCTTGGGTCATCGCGAGTTTATCATTCTAAAAAAATCTCGTCCGGCAGCCATTTCGCTTCCACGTGCTAATGGCATGGCGAAGAAGAATCCGCTTGCCTAGATGTTTCACGTGAAACATAATGGATAGTAATTACTTGTTATGTTTCACGTGAAACATAACATATGATGAATCGGAATGTTTCACGTGAAACATCCTCCGTTTAACAGCTTAAAATACACCAGGAGGGACCGTGGGATTTCGCGACGTTAAGCGTTCAAAGAGCGCAAAAGACACGCGTATCATTGCAATCATCAATCAAAAGGGTGGTGTGGGTAAGTCCACCACAGCAGTAAACCTTGCAGCAGCACTGGGTGAACAGGGTCGAAAGACGCTGATTGTCGATTTTGATCCACAAGGTAATAGCACGAGCGGCTTTGGAATCGAAAAAGAAGAACTCGATAACTGCATCTATGATGCATTGCTGAATGATGTTCCGGCAGAATCGCTTGTTCTTGATACAAATTGCAGTAAGGTATTTGTAATTCCGGCTACTATCCAGCTTGCAGGTGCAGAAATTGAGCTTGTAAGCGCAATTGCACGAGAAACACGCTTGAAGGATCTGCTTGAGCCTGTTAAGGATGAGTTTGACTTTATATTTATCGACTGTCCGCCTTCACTTGGCTTGTTGACCATTAATGCGTTGACGGCGGCGGACAGTGTTCTGATTCCGATTCAGTGTGAGTATTACGCACTCGAAGGTGTCACGAAGCTGCTTGAGTCGATGAAGATGGTCAAAACACGCCTAAATAAGAGCCTTGATACCTATGGCGTGCTTATGACGATGTATGATTCGCGTACATCGCTCTCAAATCAGGTTGTCGAAGAAGTGCAGTCGTACTTTGGCGATAAGGCATTTAAGACCTTGATTCCGCGTACGGTTAAAATATCAGAAGCACCGTCGTTCGGTGAGCCGGTAATTACATATGCGCCGCAAAATAAGGGCGCAAAGGCGTATATGAACCTTGCCAAAGAGGTGATCAAGCGTGCCTAGTCCTAGGAAGCGTGGCGGTTTGGGTCGCGGACTCAATGCATTGGTCTCCGAAGCAGAATATGAGACCGGTGGATCTGCGACGTCCGCATCCAATACTGCTTCGGAAACTAAACTTCCAATCGAAGATATCGTTCCGAATCCCAACCAACCCAGAATTCATTTTAATGAGACCGAGCTTCGAGAGTTGAGTGAGTCGATTCAGGAGCATGGTGTTCTTCAGCCGCTTCTTGTACGCAAGCACGGTAATGGCTATGAGATTATCGCGGGTGAGCGCCGTTATCAGGCTTCTAAGCTCGCTGGACTTGAGGAACTTCCTGTCATCATAAAAGATGTTGATGATGAACAGATGCTTGCGCTTGCATTGATTGAAAATTTGCAACGCTCCGATCTCAATCCCGTCGAAGAGGCTAAGGGATATCGACAGCTCATCGATGCGAGTGGTATGACTCAAGAGGCCTTGTCGAAGGCTGTTAGCAAGTCTCGCTCTGCAATCACCAATTCGCTGCGCCTACTTGATCTTCCCGAGGTTGTTCAGCAGATGATCTTTGAAGGTAAGCTGACTGCTGGCCATGCTCGTGCAATTCTTGCAGTTCCATACGAAGATGCACGCATTAAGTTAGCTGAGAAGGTTGTTGCGGAAGGGTTGTCCGTCCGCGCGACAGAAAATCTTGCTCCATTGTTTTCTGCCGGAGAGACACCAAAAACGCCTCGAACTGCAACGCCTCAGTCTTTTAAGAAGGCGGCACGCGTTCTGCGTCAGGTATTTAACACGAACGTTCGCGTAAAGAGCTCGCGCGGCAAGAACAAGATCGAGATTGAATTTAAGGATGAAGAGGAACTCTCTCGCATTCTTGGCGAAATCATTCAGTTTGATCAAGGAGGTCAGGATGAGGAATAAAGTTCTGACTGCTGTCGCCTTGGCTGCTACTGTTGCAGTTGGCGCTTTTGCCGGTTATAGGATTGCGACAGATGATGAATTGCGTGGTCGTTTGCTTCGTGGAGCGCAGGATATCGTTGATACCTCAAAAAAGAAAATGGATGTTATGACCGAGGACGTTGCCATGCGTACGGCTCAGATGACTAAGAATCCCAAGATCAACCAAGATTGGGTTAATCATCAATGGGAAAATGTAGGCTTTTAGGTACCTAACAATGACTTATCTATTCTGAAGGGTTCCTTGTCTGATCACCAGTACAGGGATCCCTAATATCGTCCTAAATAATGCTGGTCAATCGTATGATGCAGATAATCGATGAATATGTAACAGCCCCGGTTGCAATT
>NZ_JBNPOK010000024.1:0-23753 GCF_050315135.1 Collinsella sp. SGI.033 | reverse complement strand
GAGGGGCCCGCGGGGCGGGAATCACGCACTCCATATTTTGTTCACAAATAAATTGATCCTTCAGCTGTTTCACTGAAGTCATATCTGAAGCATCGGCTTCCGGTATTGGCGATGACCAGCTGGTTTATAGGTGTTGAGGTATCGGTCATCTCTGGTGCGCTACTTTACTCTAACGGCATCTGGTTTTGGTTTCCTGTCGGTAAAAGGCTGGTTTTGGCCGCCAGGCGTCCTTATATATAGAGAAGATCGGGTTCGAACCCGTGCACCGGCAACAAAAAAGCGGCCGGCATCCGCCAGTCGCTTTTCTATTCTATGGTGGGCCGTCAGGGGTTCGGGCCCGCTGCGCGGGCGGCCGCTTCGGCGCCTCCGCGCCTCGCGCGCTGCGCTGGCAAACGCTCACGCGTTTCCTCAGCTCCGCGCCCTTTCGGGTTCGAACCCGTGCACCGGCAACAAAAAAGCGGCCGGCATCCACCAGTCGCTTTTCTATTCTATGGTGGGCCGTCAGGGGTTCGAACCCTGGACCTTGGGATTAAAAGTCCCCTGCTCTGCCAGCTGAGCTAACGGCCCGCGGATGGCATTGTACCACGGTCTGAGACTATTCCCAACTCCATTGGCCGTTCTGGAAAATCACAATTTCACGTCCATCAGGTGTAATGCCCGTAATATCGATGTCGTCCGTGCCAATCATAAAGTCAACGTGCGTGCTCGAAACGTTGACGCCATGCTCCAGAAGTTCCTCTTTGGACATGTCATACCCGCTTTCGATGCACTCGGGAAAACCGACACCCAACGCAAGGTGACAGCTGGCGTTCTCGTCATAGAGTGTGTCGTAGAATAGAATGCCGCTTTCACGAATCGGTGTGTTCTTGGAAATAAGCGCGACCTCGCCCAGATGAGCAGCACCTTCATCGGTTTCAATAATGCTCGCAAGCGTTGCCTTACCCACGCGAGCGTCATAGTCCACTACGCGGCCGTTCTCGAACTTAATCCAAAAATCGTCAACCTTATTGCCGTGGTGAATGAGCGGCATAGCCGAGTACACGATGCCGTCGGCGCGCATACGATCGGGCGAGGTGAAGACCTCCTCGGTGGGAATGTTGGGGAAGAAAGGGCGACCGTCGGGAGTTTTTCCCTTGCCGCCGGCCCACTCATGGCCTTTCGTCATTCCAATCGTCAGATCAGTTCCATTCGAAGCGGTGTAGTGCAGGCAATCAAATTGATTATCGTTTAGGAAGCGCAGGTTCTTTTCGAATGTGGCGTCATGGAGCTCCCAGTCGCTCTCCGGGTCCTGGCCATCAGCACGAGCGGTGTGCAGAATCGCATTCCACAGCTTATAGACTGCAACCTCATCGGCGTCTCCCGGGAATACCTCGCGCGCCCAAGCAGCGACCGGAGCGCCGGCGATGCACCACGGGTTAATGTTGTAGTCCAGTCCACGGCGGAAGACCTTACACTGCATGTTCCTCGCCTTAGAAGCTGCGGCAGGCTTAGCGGGATCGATGCCCTTGAGGGCAGCAGGGTCCGTGCCCTCAATAAAGATAAAGCAGGCTCCGTCCTGAGCCAACGAATCCAGCTGCATGCGCTTCCACTCGGGAGTCTGCTCAAAATAGCTTTTCTCGACATGCTCGTAGGTAAGCCTCGTCACGGCATCGTCAGCCCAGATGACCGTCACGTGACCGGCACCGGCGTCATAAGCCTCCGCAACCACCACGCGCGCAAATGACGCGCACTCGACGGGAGACTGAACGACGACCTCCTGACCGGGCTTAACGTTGACGCCCTTGCGGACAACGAGACGCGCATAATTTTTAATCTTGGGCTCCAGGGACTTCATACCCTCCAGAGCCTCTTCGACCGTCAGGGCAGCTCGAATCATGTGCCACTCCATCTATCTACAGGACAGTAAAAAGGCGCGCCGCAAAAAACGACGCGCCTTATATCTTAGCGATATCTATAGATTGTAACGCTACTACTTCTTCTTGGAGGCCTTCTTGTCCTCTTTGGCAGCCGAGCGCTCGATAATAGCGTTGAGCTTGTTATCGGACATGCCCTCGGCCTGCGCGCGATACATATTACGCAAGGGACGGATGCGCACGAAGTCGTAGATGAAGTCACCCAGAATGACGATGTAGGACAAAACAATGCCGGCCATCTGGACGGGGCTGGACACCATGCCAGCGGGAGCGAAGTACAGCGAAGACCAAATGGCCACGACGAGCACCATGCCGATAGTAAGCACGGCCCACCAGATGCGGCGGCGCTTGGTGTAGTCCTCATCCTGCTTGAGAAGGATACTCGACACCGTGTAGATGCGGTCCTCCTTGGCGCGCCGCTTAGCCTTGCGGGCGCGCTTCTCCTCTTTAGAGAGGCCCTCGAGGCTCTCGCCCTTCTCGAGCTCCTTGCGGCGTGCCTTAGATGATGCCGGCACGACGCGAACAGAACTCGCTGCCTGACGAGCTGGCTTGGCGGATGCGGCGGACTTGCGCGCAACCCCGGTAACCTCGTGGGATTGCGTGCGCTTGTTCGTGGCGCTGCGGGTACTCACTTACGCGTTCTCCTTCATGCTTGTAAACTGGGAGCCCGTGATGATCTGGAAGGCCTCGCGATAGCGCTCGGACGTGCCATCGATGACCTCGGCGGGCAGATGCGGGGTCTCCCCCGTCATATCCCAGTTGGCCTTGAGCCAATTGCGGACGAATTGCTTGTCGTAGCTAGGCTGAATCTTACCCTCCTCGTAGCTGGCAGCAGGCCAGAAACGGCTGGAGTCGGGTGTGAGGCACTCGTCGATCAGCGTGACCTTGCCATCGATGACACCAAACTCAAACTTGGTGTCGGCAATGATGATGCCACGGGTCGCTGCATACTCGGCGGCAGCCTTGTAGATCTTAAGAGATAGATCGCGGATCTGCGTGGCGATGTCCTCGCCAACGATCTCGCAGCAACGCTCAAACGAGATATTCTCGTCGTGATCACCGATCTCGGCCTTCGTGGACGGGGTGAACAGCGGCTCGGGGAGCTTGGAGGCCTCGGTCAGGCCCTCAGGCAGCTGGATGCCGCAGACGGTGCCGTTCTCGTCGTAGGTCTTCTTGCCCGAACCGGTCAGATAGCCGCGGACGATGCACTCGATAGGAATCGTCTGGGCCTTCTTAACCAGCATGGCGCGGCCTGCGAGATAGTCACGATACTCGGCGAACTCCTTGGGGAAATCCGCCGGATCGATGGAGACGAGGTGATTGGGGACGATATCGGCAAACTTGTCGAACCAGAACGCCGAGATACGGTTGAGCACCTCTCCCTTAAACGGAATTTCGTCGGGAAGAATAAAGTCGAACGCAGAAATGCGATCGGTGGCGACCATCAACAGGTTTTCGCCGGCATCGTAGATATCACGAACCTTGCCACGGGAATCCGGACGACGCTCCATCGTTGTCACGTGAGTCACTCCTTACCTAAATACGACAGAAATGCGGGTTCTTTACCGCACGTTTTCGCAAACTCGGAGCGGCAGGGACGCGGTCCCTCCTTCACCGAATAGCGAAAAGCTAGTGCTCCATTGTAGTAGATGCCGCGTCCGCCGTGTGCTCGCGGGGCAGATGAATCGTAAAAGTCGTACCCTTTCCAAGCTCCGACTCCACGGATATGTAGCCATGGTGACGCTCGACGATCTGTTTAGTTACGGCGAGGCCGACGCCCAGGCCGCCAGCTTCGCGGGCGCGGCTGGCATCGGCGCGCCAAAAACGTCCGAAGATACGCGACAGATCGTCCTTGGCAATACCGATACCGGTATCCGAAACGGCAATACTGACATGCTTGCGGTCACTGAGCACCGACACTACGACCCAACCGCCCTCGGGGGTGTAGCGCATGGCGTTGCTCATGAGGTTGATGACGCATTGCGTGATCATGTCGGGATCGGCCTCGACGACATCGTCGTGCCCCTGGGTTTCATCTGCAAAGCGAAGGCGAAGGTCACGGTCGGCAAACAGACGCTCCTGGCCGTTCACAATCGATCGCACGAACGGAACCATGTCCACCGGTTCGAGATTGAGCGGAGCCGTGCTGTTTTCCATACGCGATAGGTCAAGCATCTGCTGCACCAAACGAGCGAGGCGACGCGTCTCGGAAGCGACCGTCTCCAGATGCTCGTCGTCGGTGGGGTACACGCCGTCTTGCATGGCCTCGACCGTTGCAAGCATGGCCATGAGCGGTGTACGAAGCTCGTGTGCGACATCCGAGGTCAGGCGCTTTTCGTGCTTCATATCTTTCTCGAGCGAGGTGGCCATCTCGTCAAAGGTCTCACCCAGCTGGTCGATTTCGTCATCGCCGCGCAAGCCCGTACGAGCAGACAGATCGCCGTCGCGAATTTGCTTGGCTGTGCTCGTAATACGATGAATTGGCTTGGTAAGCATGCGCGACACGAGCGATCCGATAACGACCGAGATGCAGATTGCAACAACCGCGGCAAGAGCCATGGCGTTAAAGGTCTTCTCCCTAAACGCAGAATCTGCCTTAGTGAGCAGAGCGTCGGAGCCGATAGCCCATAGCTTTACCTGTCCGACATGCTCGCCAGAGGACGTAACGATTTCGACGTTGGCAACGCTATCGGAGTCGGTGGGCGCTGACGAGACCGGGCTATGCGAGGCCTTTTTACCGCTCGAGCTGCTCGACGGCAATTCGCTCTCGCGCACATCGGCGGTCGCACTTGCCGAAGGCCATGAGTCGTCATAAACGACAACGCCCTTTTTGTTGACGACCTGCATACCCAGGTCGTCGGACACCAAGCTCGACGTCGCGACCGTGCGCAGCTCGCCCGCAGTCCAATTGCCGTTTTCCTCATACGACGTCGCAAGCTTTTCGGCAGCAGAATTGGCGATCTCGACGATATTGGAGCGCGTGTAATCCGAAAAGACGGTGCCCCACACAACGGAGACAACGCCCACCAGCACCAATACCGTCATGAGCGATGTCAGGGCAAAAGCCAAAGCCATACGCGAGGGATAGCTCATCGCCGGCCGTGAATCGGAACGAGGCGTGTTCCAACTTGCCTTGGAACCCGCCTCGTTCTCCTGCTTGTGCTTTTGTCCGATTTCAAAGCGCGCAGGTGTCATATGTGATTTACCTATTTCTCGTCCGACTTATCGGTCTTGGCCGGAGCCTCGAAGCGATAACCGACGCCGTGAACGGTATAGAGCCACTTAGGCTTCTTGGGGTCGTCGCCCAGCTTGGCGCGAAGGTTCTTCACATGGCTGTCGATGGTGCGCTCGTAGCCCTCAAAGTCGTAGCCGAGCACCTTCTCGACCAGCTCCATACGGTTATAGACGCGACCGGGATGGCGAGCAAGCGTGGTAAGCAGCTTAAACTCGGAAGCGGTCAAATCAACTTCCTTGCCCTCGACCAAGATCTTGTGGCCCGAGATATCGATGACCAGATCGCCAAAGTCGAGTACCTCAACGGCGGGCTCGTCTGCCTGGTGAGCACGACGGAATAGGGCACGAACGCGGGCGACGAGCTCGCGCGGCGAGAACGGCTTGATCAGGTAGTCGTCGGCACCAAGCTCGAGGCCGATGATGCGATCCTCGATCTCGCCCTTGGCGGTAAGCATGATGATGGGCACATCCGAGGTATCGCGGATAGTGCGGCAAACGCGCTCGCCGGGGATCTTGGGGAGCATAAGGTCGAGCACAACCAGGTCGAACTGGTGCTTCTCGAACTCCTCGATCGCAGACTGGCCATCGCCAACGCCAACAACCCAGTAGCCCTCGCGCTCGAGATAGGCAGCGACAGCGTCACGGATCGCCTTCTCGTCCTCGACCAGCAGAATCTTTTTTGCATCTGAAGCCATAACACGGCCCCCCTGTCTCAATTAGCTAAGAACAAGCCCATTTTAACGCACCTGAGCCCACCGGGCATCGCATGGGCGCGACAGCTCGGCGGGCGGTACTCACGGTTACAATGGGCTTATTCCCCCGTTGGCGCCTTTTTAACCCCTCGGCGCTAAAGAGAGAACAGGCGAGCGGTAACCGTCTCGGGAATTCCTTGGCTATTACGCACCGTGGCATAGGTTAAAAACGTATTCGATTTTCCCGCCGTAGCTGGATAGTCGCCATATTCGAGAGCGCGGTCGGGCGACAGCAGCGAACCATAGGTTTTAGCGGAGGTATCGATCAGAAAATGCGATGCCTGAACCTTAACCAGATATTTGCCCTTCCTGCCGGCGGCGCACGCGAGCGGTTCGCGCGATAGAAATTGATACGGGCCGCCCTCGTTACCAATGTAGGTACCCATATTGCCCAGGCCGCCCACGCCGGCATAGGTCGCCTCAATGGAGAACACAAACGTATCGCCCATATATACGGCCTCGAAAGGTGACACCGACGAAGGAAGGACCAGCTGAGCCCTCTTGGTATTGTTGCCGTCCGTCAGGTCGATCGCCGTCATGCCGTAGTAGACGCCCTCGTCATTGCGCACGCGGGGTGAGATAGTCAGGATGCCATCGCTCACGCGCGGTGCAGACGCAAAGCGGCCTGTCGACTTCCAGATTGCCTCCGCTTTAGATTCATCGAGCGAACGGCGGTAGCAATATGAATCGCTGCCGGTCTTATTGCCACCGGTCGAAGGCATCTTGTACCAGATGACCGACGAGTCAAAGGCGGTAAACAGCGGAGGGTCGTAGTCCTCACCGCCGCGATCAAGCTCAACGGCATTACCAGTAAGCGCCGCGCCCGACAGGGTTTGCGCATAGAGCTTCCACGACGAATTCGCGTAGTTCATCTCAACCCACGCAAACACGCTATCGGTGGCGCGAACGTCGTAAAACGCATAACCGGAACCCTCGACAGGATCGTCAATCAACGTGGTGAGTGAGCCGTCCCCCATGTTGAACACGCCAAGCGTGTTGGCATGCAGCGCAGATGCGGGCGCCATCATCGCCGCAGCGTAACCGCCATCGCAGTAATACAGGAGCGTCCCCAATGGCAACGTCCACGACGCCGTCGGCTTAAGATCAATGTCGACGGCCTCATACTCTTCGGTAATCGAGATGATCTTGGAATCATCTTTGATAACCTGCGGCTCACCGGCAGCATCATCGCTGGTGCCCGTTTTTTTCGAGCACCCCGCAAGCAGCGTGGCAGCACTCGCGGCAGCACCACCCAACACAAATCCTCGGCGCGTTATCCCATTCTTAACGCGATCAAAAATACTCATTAGGCAATCTCGGCACGCGCGGCCTCGATGGCACGCGTAAGTTGGTCGGCACAGGAGGTCTTTTTCGTGCCGCACGTATTGCCGGCCAACACCTCAATCACACGATCGGAAGAAACACCTTCGACCAATTTAGAGATGGCCTTGAGGTTGCCGTTGCAGCCGCCGGTAAACTCAACGCCCAGCACTTTGCTGCCGTCATCGGAAAGATTGAGGTGAATATTGCGAGTACACACGCCCTGGGGCTTGTAATCAAACGAAATCATGCGATCTCCTTCTCAGAATGTCATTCGAGACGACTATTATCCCCGTCTTTCCATGAATGCAACGAGGCGCTTTACCGGCAACACACATTACCAGCAAAGCGCCCTAAAAAGCTAACGTTATGCCCGAACCTACTCGAAGCTCAGCTGCTCCAGACGATCGAAGACCGTATCGATGCGGGTGAGGAAGTCCCACGGATCAAAGATCTCGTCGAGCTTCTCCTGGCTGACGGTGCAGCGCGGATCGGCCTCGAGGCGCTCCTTGAAGGTGGGGCCGGAAACGCAGTCCTGCACCTCATGCCAGGTCGCCATGGCGTTTTCCTGCACGATTGCGTAGGCGTCCTCACGGGTAATGCCCGTATCGACGAGGGCCAACAGAACCTTGGAGGAGAAGATGAGACCGCGGGTCTTGTTGAGGTTGGCCATCATGCGAGCCGGATACAGCTGGAGGCCATCGATAACGCGGATAAGGCACTGGAACATGTGGTCAAGTGCGATAAAGCTATCGGCCTGGGCGACGCGCTCGGCAGAAGAGTGCGAAATGTCACGCTCATGCCACAGGGCAACGTTGTCGAAGGCGACCTGGGCGTTGGACTTCACGATGCGCGACAGGCCACAGACCTTCTCCATGGTGATGGGATTACGCTTGTGCGGCATGGCGGAGCTGCCCTTTTGACCCTTGCGGAACGGCTCCTCGGCCTCGAGTGTATCGGTCTTCTGCAGATTGCGAACCTCGGTAGCGATGCGCTCGCAGGTGGCAGCCGTGGTGGCAAGGACGCCGGCGAGGTAGGCATGATGGTCGCGGCTGATAACCTGCGTGGACAGCGGGTCGTGAACCAAACCCAGGTGCTCGCAGACATACTCCTCGACAAACGGCTCGATGGAGCTGTAGGTGCCAACGGCACCCGAGATGGCACCGAAGGCGACGTTCTTGCGAGCGTCCTCAAGGCGATCCAGATCGCGCTTGAGCTCCCAGGCCCAAGAGCCAAACTTCATACCAAAGGTCATAGGCTCGGCGTGGATGCCGTGAGTGCGACCGGCGCAGAGCGTGTTACGCTCCTCGAAAGCGCGACGTTTGCAGATCTCGCCGAGTTTCTTGACGTCCTCGATAATTAGGTCGCAGGCCTGGGTAAGCTGATAGCACAGGGCCGTATCGCCCAAGTCAGAGCTGGTCATGCCATAGTGAACCCAACGGCTGGGTTTAGGCTCGCCCTCGGGAACATCGGCGTCGATATACTCCTTCATATTGGTCAGGAAGGCAATGACGTCATGGCGCGTGACTTCTTCGATCTCGTCGACCTTCGCCTTCTCAAAGTTGGCGTGGTCGCGGATCCACTGAGCTTCTTCTTTAGAAATACCGATCTTGCCGAGCTCCGCCTGGGCCTCGCAGGCCAGAACCTCAATCTCCTGCCAAATGGCGTACTTGTTCTCGAGGGAGAAGATGTGTCCCATCTCCGGGCGGGTATAGCGATCGATCATAGCGGCTCCTTTTTGGTTATTGGTACGTTGGTCGTAACTCAACCATTGTACCGTGCGCAGGTGCAAGTATAGGCAGCAGGTATTAACCTAACATTTTGCCATTTGCCTAACGTTCACCCCCTGTCGGGTTCGAGTCCCGGCACTTTATTGAAAAAAGCACGACACCGTGATGGTGCCGTGCTTGTACTTTTAGCTGGAGCGGGCAACGGGACATCCGCGCATTTGCTTCGCAAATCCGCACCGGCTTCAGGCGCCTGTCGGCGCCTTCACCTGCTCGCTACAAACGCTTCGCGTTTGCTTAACGCTCACACTCTGTCGGGTTCGAGTCCCGGCGCTTTATTGAAAAAAGCACGACACCGTGATGGTGCCGTGCTTGTACTTTTAACTGGAGCGGGCAACGGGACTCGAACCCGCGAGTGTCAGCTTGGGAAGCTGATGCCTTACCACTTGGCGATGCCCGCATATGTGGGGGATAGTATAACGCGGTTGTCTTGTTTGATACAAGGGCACTAACCCTTGTTTTACGCATGGAAAATCATCTTCTTGTTGCTCGAATTGCGAAAACAGGGACTCGAGTAACCTGTTTTACACCGTCTTCTACCTGCTCTTTTGTTTGATTATCTAAAACCGGTCTCCATTTGTTGGGAACTTGGCAAGTTCTTGGTCAGCTCGCGGTACTTACCCGTATGACCCCCGGCGCTAATCTCATCCCACGCGCCGCAATCTCCCAGCGCGGCGCACAAAGGATAAGGAGCAGCCATGTCCAATGCACCCACGCACTCTGTCCACAGCGCAATCGCAACAGCACCGCTGCTCCTATTCCTCTTGTTGTTTCTAGCCTGCGCCACGCCTGGTACCGCCTGCGCCGTCGATGGAAACGATACGCTTAGTTTCCGCACCATCAGCGATATGTGCGGACCGTTTGGCATTGGCAAGTACGAGGCACAAGACGCCTCGATTTCTTACTGCATGAACCAAGACTGCCCCGGCCCCAGCAGCCCAGGAGGACCCTGGCGGACCTACAATCAGGGTTGGACATGGCTCGACAACGAGTTTGCCGCCGTCATCTGCCATGGATACCCCTCCGCCACATCATTTGGCGGCCATAACCTAACGGCCGAACGCGCCCGCGCCGCAACCCAGATTGCCGTGTGGATGCTCAAAGGAACCACGCGCCCCGACGGCTCTTTTGCGTATACAAACAACGCCGGCGTTGCCAAAAGCGGCAAGTTCGATCAAGACGCCGAGGTTGTCGCGGCGGCGCGCTGGCTCTACGACAACGCAAAAGCCGGAAATATTAAGGCCGACCCGCATCGCGCCAGACGCTATCACGGACCCGTCTCTAACGAAGGCCGGCACCAGGATATGCTCTACGTTTTGCCCACCATCAACGTATCCTTTGAGAAAAGATCTGCAGACACTGTCATTACCAGCGGGAACGATACGTATCAGTTAGGTGGGGCGACGTTTAACATCTTTGAGGAAAACACAGACAAACACGTCGGCAGCATCAAAATGGACGGCAACGGTCGTGCACGGGCAACACTTTTGCCCAACACGGCATACTACCTAATCGAAACCAAAGCGCCGACAGGCTATCTGTCCCGACGCGATCGCATTGCCTTTACCACCGGAAAAAGCGGCGGACATGTCACAATCAACGAGCAGCCAGGTTCTATCACGCTGCGTGTCGTCAAAACCGATGCCGCCACGAATGCCGGAGCGCAGGCGGGAACCTCGCTCGCCAAAGCCGAATTTACCTGTGTCTCGCAATCTACCCCTGGGTGGACGCGCACCTTCACGACCGAAGGCGATGGCCAGGCGACCTTAAGCGGCATTCCCCTGGGAACCTTTACCCTCTACGAATCGAAAGCACCAGAGGGCTACCTGCTCCCCCATGACAGCTGGACCTATACGGTCGGCCCCAATCAACTAAACGACATGGGCGTCGTTGAGCTCGAACGCCGCATCCCCAATACTCATGTTGCGTTTGACCTCGAGATTTCCAAGTTCAAGGATTACGGGAACGGCGAGCAATCGGGATTAGAACAGCCAGCGGAAGGCGTCGTCTTTGAAATCGTCAGCAACAGCTCTAAGCAGGTCGTAGGCACATTGACGACAAATATTTATGGCTTCGCATCCACCAAAGACCAGCCCAAGGCCTGGTTTGGTGCGGGCACACGACCGGACGGCGTCCATGGAGCCATCCCCTACGATCGTGAGGGGTATACCGTTCGCGAGGTTCCGGAAACTGTTCCCGCAGGCTTCAAGCGGGCAGAGGATTGGACCATCGCGCCCGAGCAAATCGCCGACGGAGCCAAGCTTCAGTACATAGTGGACAATCACGCCCTTTCGACACATCTCCAAATCATCAAACGCGATGCCCAGACGGGAGCTTCCGTCCCCCTTGCCGGCTTTAGTTTTCAGCTGCTCAACAGCAACCGTGAACCCATCTCTCAAACATGCTGGTATCCGACGCACAACGTTATGAACACCTTTACCACCAATGCGACCGGCACCGTCACGTTGCCAGAATCGCTCAAGCCGGGCACATATTACGTACGAGAAGTCGCAGCCAAAGCGCCCTACCTTGTGGGCGACGAACTGAAGGTGACGATTCCTGCCGATGCAGATCTCACACCTATCGCCGCCGTCTCGTATTTCAACAGCGCGGCAACCGGAAGCATCGAGATCGCGAAGGCTGACGCAGTAGACGGCAGTGCCCTATCTGGTGCCAAGTTTGAAATTCGCGCTGCCGACGATATCGTTTGCCCCGATGGCCACATTGCCGCCCTTGCCGGTGAAGCCGTTGCCGCCGTCACAACTGATGAACAGGGTAAAGCTTGCGTAGACAACCTTTCGCTGGGTTGCGGAACGGCACGATACGAAGTCGTTGAAACCCAGTCTCCCGACGGCTATCTACTTGATCGGACAGCACATATCGTTGAGCTTACTTATATCGACCAGAAGGTCCCCGTGGTCGAGTCGCAGATCGAATTGCCTAATGATTACACCAAGGTCGATTTCTCCAAGGTCGATATGACAGACAAGCATGAAGTTAAAGGCGCCCGACTGGTCTTATGCGACGCCGATGGAACAGAAATTGATTCTTGGATATCATCCGAGCAGCCCCATCGCGTGGAGCACCTTGAACCCGGTTCTTATACCCTACGCGAAACAATGTCCCCGCGCTCCTATGACCTCGCTGAAGACGTATCCTTTGAAGTCGAGGATACGGGGAAGATCCAGGCCGTAACCATGACGGATGCACCGATTGAGATTAAGGGGAGCGTCGACAAGCGACAAGAAATCGCGCGGCCAACCGCAAAGGGAACAGTGGCGAACGGCGACGGTAAAAACCGGGCGGCGACGCAACCCGACAGAAAGGGCTCCTATTCCTACACCATCGACGCTCAAAACGAATCGAGCACCTGGGTCGACGAGTTCACCGTCACCGACGATCTCGAATGTGCCAAAGACGGCACGGCCAAACTTGTCGCCATTAAAACCCCGATCGCCGTCGGTGACTTAAACGGGCTCTGCAATGTTTGGTATCGAACGTCACCGGCAGACAAGTTGGGCATAAAGGAAAAGGCCAACGCCACACTTGACGATGAACACACCAACCCGTGGCTCGAGACAGCCGAGGTCAAAGAGCGGCTGGGCGAGGATGTGCGGATTGTCGATTACGATGGCTGGAGTCTTTGGAAAGCCGATGTCTCGACCACGGAGTCTTCCACCCTCGAAGTAAAGGACCTTACGCTTTCGGACGATGATGTTATCACGGGGATTCGCTTTGAGTATGGCTCGGTTTCCGCACACTTTACGACCCGGCGCGACAACGATTCTTGGAATCGCAATGGGCTTAAAGACGAGCATGACGACCTTGATGATGCGACGGCATCCCTCAAATCGGATTTACACGGAGCAATCATCCGGATGTGTGCAACCTCATCCTATACGCCCCAAACCGCACTCGCCAACAGTGCCCGTGTTGACCTTTGCCGCAACGGAGGAGGCGAAAAACTCGAGTCGCACGATAAAGATCGTGTTGTTCAAAAATGCGCCATTCCGCAGGATCTTCCAAATACGGGCAATGCACCCATCATCTCTTTTCTCACCGCATTATTGACCGCCGGTGGCACAGCAATTTGGCTCACTTGGCTAAGCTCGGCATCAAAAGAGGAGTAAGTAGAAATAACGGGCGAGCCGATATGCCGGCTCGCCCGTTATCTGGCGTGTGTAACCAAAGGCTATTCCGTAGACGCAGACCCGCCGTCAACAAGTTCCAGATCGCCATCCGAAATGCCGTCGGCACCCAAACTCTGCTCTTGCTCCACCTCTTCGCTCATCGTGGACCTGGGCGTCGACCCCTTAGCGCCCACGATATATGCGGCCCCCAAACCCATAGCGATGGCGATCAAAAACAGAACCACATAGACGGGCCAATGGCGTTTGATGTATGAAAACACGCTAACTCCTTAGAGGTCCGCTACGAACGGCGGATGACCTCGGTGACAACCTCGGACACCGTAGCGATGTTCGTCGGGTTGACGTTGTACGGCAAATCGTCTTCGGTGCGCGCGCAGGCAAGACGCGGGCCATCGACACCGGCAATTGTGAGGGCGCGACGGCTCGCCTCGAGCGCGGCATAGGCATCGGTCTTGGCATAGGGCATCTCAAACGCGCCACAATCAACGTGGAACGACTTGCACACCTTGCTGACCAGATTCATGATGCGGCGATCACCCTTGAGCAACTGCTGCTCGCCTTCGACCGTCACGACCGAAAGCCTACCGGCTCCAATGGACTCAAGATTGATAAAGAACACACCACGCAGCTTATCGCGATGGGCTTCGAGGAACGCCTTCATACCGGCGCCGTCACAATCCGAGGCACCCGTTGCCACAAACCAGATATCGTGACCAAGCAGCTCGTCATCACCCATGGAGGCAACAGCCGAAAGCATGTCCTCGGCAGAAGCGCCGTCAGAAGAGGTGGCACCGCCCTTCCAGCCGTTATCATCGTCCTCAAAGTTATCCCAAGAGCCGATACCGCGGCCAGACTTCTTGGCATCGTAGTCATCCTCGACGCCCAGCCAGTCGCTCATGCTGTTCTGCTCATTCTTCTTTTTGCGTCCGAACAAGCCGCCCAGACCACGCTTCTGAGGCTTTGCCTCCTTGGCGACGGGAGCAGAAATGGTTTCGATGGGCTGGGCGCCCGAAGAAACGGGCATGGAGGGGGCAACCGGTGCCGACGTGGGCTCGGGCCCCTGAGCTGTCGCGAAAGGATCGTCGGCCTGAGCCGAGGGGTCGGGGAGATCGAAGAGGGATGTGCGGGATGCGACGTTGGCCTGCTGCATCGAGGGCAGCGACGGATCGGGGACCGAGGCAAGCGGCGAAGAAGAAGGTGTGAGCACCGGAACAGAAGCGGGATCGGGGATATTCATCTGCGGACGCGGTGCGGCCTTGGATGAAATCTGTGCCATGAGCGAATCAACCGTCTCGACCTGCGCCGATGCGGGGTTGGCAACCGTGGAGCCGGGATCGCTCGGGGCAGGCATGGTAAAGATCTGCGTAGAGTACGGCCTGGACTCATCGGCGTTAGAAATCACCGGTGTCTCTTCTTGCTCAACGACGACCGTCGCTTCGGCTTCAATCTCGTCGGCGGTGTTCGGCTCGGCGTCAACGTTCTCAACCTGCTCGGCATCGACACTCTCAGCCGGCTCGGCTTCGGGCGCCTCGATCTCATCTGCAGCATCCTGGGACTCATCGGAAACAGAAAGGGGCTCGGCGATGGCAGTACCCTGCTTCTCGAACGTTATCGTGGCATCGAACTTCGCGGCATCGAGCGTCTCGGTGGCGTCGATTGGCTGCTGGGCCTCAAAGGACGTCGTAGCCTCGGCGACCTCCGTAGCGGCAGGCTGCTCAGCCTCATGCTGTTCAAATTCCCGCGCCGCACGCTCACGCTCGGCCTCGGCAGCCTGCTGGTGGGCAATAGCCTCCTGCTCTGCCACCTCGCGCGCAGCGGCACGCTTTTCCTCAAGGTCGTCGACAAGTTTTTTACCCTTAGCGAGTGCGCCCTTAAAGAAGCTTGAAGCGCTGGCTCCAATCGAAGAGAACGCAGATGCTATATCGGCATGGGGCGTCGCGACCGGTAGATCGGCCGAAAAATCGGTATCGCTCTCATAGGAAACGCGCTGCGGATACTCATCGTAATCGCTGGCGGAATCGTCGTACACATCCTGAACCACCGGAGCGGGTGCAGCGGTGTCCGGCTCGGGTGCAGGGCTGGGCTCGGGTTCCGTCTCGGGCTCGGTATCGACGACGGGCTCGTCGGCAGGCGCGGCGACAGGTTCAACCGAAGCAGGCGCGGGATCGATCGTCGGCTCCTCGCCCTCTTCGTAATCAAGCGTGCACGACTCGGGAAGCATCCCCAAGGCACGAATGGCATCAGAACCAAAGCGAATATTACCGGCAGCATTGCGATACAGCTTGGGCTCGGGCTCGCTCGGCTCAGCGACAGCGGGCGCCCCAATCGACTCGACGACATCCTCATCCGCGACCGGCTCGGCAGCAACCTCGGCTTCAGCCTGAGCCTCGGGAGCAATGACACCAATCAGGGTTTCGTCAGCTGAGGCACCCTCAAAGCCATCGATCTGCTCGTCAAAAACTTCGCCCTGCTCGGATTCGGGAGCGATCGGCTGGCCAAACTCGTCCTCGGTGTAGGAGGGCTCTTCGTACTCGATCGTGTTGCCGTAGTCGTTTTGCTGCTGGGCAGCGGCATACTCAGCCGCCGCGCGCGCCATCTCCTCGGCACGACGCTTTTGCTCACCAAAATAGTCATCAAACGGAATGTCGTTGGGAAACTCGTTTTCGCCCTGGTAAGGGGCAACGTTATCCATGACACCGAGCATCGCGGCTACAGAAGACTTATTGCAGACCGCACCGGACGTATAGGGAAGAACAAAACGGTTGGCAATGATATTGGCCGCGTTGGCGAGCGCTACAAGAGAGGCGAGGATCGCAACGATCCAAAGCAGAACCTTCAGAGCGCCGGGGAGCGGCAGAATACGCAGAATGGCGACGGCAGCGGGGACAATCGTGGCGACCGGCAGCATCTTGGCGATGAGCGCGCGATACGGCGCGTACGGTTCGCGAGCGAGGAGCTCGGCACGCGGAGAATCGTAATGGGCGACAACAACCACCGGACGGTTGCGCGGAGATGCAAGCGGACCTGTGGCCTTGTGATAGGCAATGACATTTTGACTCACGCCCGTCTTGCCCAGGCGAGAGATAACAGGGCGACCGGTACGCTCGAGCACATACAACACGGCACCGGCGATGGCCAGCAGAACACCGATTAAGCCGATGCTGCCGCCAATACCCATAAGCAGGGCACCGGCAAAAGACAGAATGCCTGTGACGGCAAATGCCAGCCTGCTGGGTGCAGGAGCGTTAAATTCCTGGACTTCGGGATCAAAGCCATGATTGCGGAAGATCTGGGCGATATCCTCGGCAGCCAAACGCTCTTCTTCGCTGCACGCCGGCGTGATGCCCGTGCCCTGCAGCAGGTGATTGATATAGTTCTGGGTGTTCGCCATGTGCGCTCCACATCCATAATCCGACAAATAGGCCCAATGCTTGCACATTAGAACCGTATATAGTCGAAAGTATACCCCGAGCGAACGCAATCGGCCGAAATCTGGGCATCTTAACGCACTGAGCGGACAAGGATATAGCCTAATCTCCATATCGGATTAAAATCATGGCATCAAATAACCTTCCCATGCGAGGATTCTATGACGGTAAGCGATATGACCGCGACAAACAAAACAAATGCGCCAGAACCCGGTTTCGACAAAACCGCCCAGCGTATCCTCAACCTTTTCTTTGTCCTCAACAGTTCCCCCGAGCCTCTAACAACCGAGCAGATCGTGCTGGATTCTGACCTAGGCTACGGATCGGGCAACGTCGACTCGGATAAGCGAAAATTTCGCCGCGACCGCGACAAGCTGCTCGAGCGGGGCATTGTGATCAAGGAAGTTCGCGCCGCGGGTGCCCAGGAGACCGAGGAGAGCGCCTGGACAATCGACCGTGAGCATACGTTTGCCGCGGGCGGCTTGATCACCGCAGACGATGCCGACATTCTGCTAAACGCTATCGATCAGACCCTCACCACGGGCTCTTCGGCCTTTGCGACCCCGCTCGCCGACATACGCTCCAAAATTGCCTATCTTACCGGCGAGACGAATACGGCCGAGCCCCCCGTTGTTCACTCGCCGACGGTCGATGCGGTATGGAGCGCGTTTGCCGACCGATGCGCGCTGCGTTTTTTGTATCAAAACGGACGGGGTGAGCAACGACAACGCACTGTTTGCGTCTACGGCATGTTCGAGCGCGAAGGAACGGCCTACTTTTGCGGCCTAGATGACGCCACCGGAAAAATCAGAACCTTTCGCTGCGATCGCATCGTTCGTGCGTGGCGTCCATCGCGGGCCTACGCCATTCCCACAGACTTCAATCTCAACGATTACCTCTTCTTTGAATTCGATTTCTCCGATTGCCAGCCCGTCACGGCAACTTTCTCGTTTGCTCCGCAGGCTCAATCCGACATGGTCCACGGCCTCACACGTGGGCGAGGAAGGCTCGAGCACGCCAAAGACGGCTGGACCTGGACCGTTGACGTTCGCGACCTGAATGCGGCGGCGTCATTTTGCATGGAACACAGTGTTGACGGTATGAGGCCCGTAGCGCCCAACGAACTCAAGCAGGCGTGGAACCGCCTCATCGAAAGGACAGTGAGCGCTCATGGCCGTGCGTAAGCTCACCAGCGAACAAAGGCTCTCGCGCTCCATTGACATTATGGAGGCACTCTATGCCGCCGGCGAGGCGGGCATGACGCGAGACGAAATCTGCAGTCGCTTCGATATCTCCGGAGCTTCGCTCGACGAGATCATCGGCATCATCTCGACGCTCGCAGACCGCGAATCGGGCGCGCGCATCATTTGCGAATGCCGCGATGAACGTGTGGTTCTCATCGGCGATGCGGGCCGTGTGCTGCCGCTTCGCCTGAGTGCCGCCGAGGGCGCCGTACTCAACCATGAATTGGAGTCACTCGGAATCGAGGAGTGCGCGGCGGCGCGCATCCGGCGCGCACTCCTTCCGGCGGAACTCGGATACAACCAACGCGTTGTCGATACCGTCGCCCGTGGATCTTATTGGCAGCAACTCTGCTGTGCAATTCAGGATGGTGTGCGATGCCTCGTCACCTACCGCTCCCTGGACGACCAGCATCCACGCAGGCGATTGATCGACCCCCTAAAGATCACGACCAATGGCGACCAAACGTACCTGATTGCCTGGGATGTCGAGGCAGACGGGCAGCGCTCCTACCGTATGGACAAGATCGAGGAGCTTCTGCTGACGGAGGACTCCGTCGTGCGTCACACGACCGAAACCACGTCCCTGCACGATTCCCTTGCACAGGCAAGCCAGAGCGTTAAGCTCCTGATGCCGCTCGATATGGCAGAACGCGTGAGGTGGGCAGGTATCAGGTCAATTAAAGCCGATGGGGAGGATACGGCAAGCGTGACCGTTTGCTATAGCTCCGAAAACTGGCTGTTTAGCCAGATTATCGCAGCGGGCGGAGCTATCCGCATCGCAGACGACCCCGCCCTTTCAAAGCGCCTATGTGATGCCGCCGAGGCAATGGCCTTCCGTTCTTAGCGATGGCGTTCGTGCGCTTGGCGCCATAACTGAAGATAGTGGCCGATCTGCGCCGTTTCGATGCGCTGATACGAGCTGGTGGGCAGCGATGTCAGAAATTTCTTGCCGTAACCCTTCGTCACCAGACGCGGGTCGGCCAAAATCAACACGCCGCAATCGGTCGATGAACGAATCAGGCGACCGGCCGCCTGCTTGACCTCGAGAACCGCCTCGGGCAGCGAGTAGCGTACCCAGGCGCGGTCCTCGCGCAGATTGCGCTCGCACGAGAGAGGATCGGTGGGGCTCGAGAATGGCAGCTTGGGGATAATGACGCATCTCAGCGTCTCGCCGCCGGCATCGAAGCCCTCCCAAAATGCTTTGAGAGCAAAGAGCGACGAGGTCGACTCGTTGATAAAGCGATCGCGCAAGCGACGGGGAGACGAATTGCGCTGCTGACAATTGAGTTCCAGGCCGGCACGCGCCAGCTTGGGCTCAACCCGAGCATACAGGTCTTCCATATCGCGGCGATTGGTGAACAGCGTGAGTACCGACCCGCCCATGGCAAGATGGGCATCGACCAGCACGCGCTCGAGCGCGGACAGATAGCCCTCGCGGTCGCGAGGGTCGGGAATGTCCCCCGCCACGACTACGGCCATGTTCGAATCGAAGTCATAGCTCGAATCCAGATGTAGTGACGAGGATGCCGAAGCGCCAATGCGATCGAGGCCTACGGCATGGTTAAAGTGCTCAAAGCTCTTGGACACCGTCATGGTTGCCGAGGCAAAGATGGCCGTATGCACCTCGGGCAGCCACTCGTTCGCCAGGGCCTCGCCGATGTCGATGCGCTCGGCGGTCATGGATTCTCCGCCCGCACGTAGGCGGCGGTTGACCTGCAGCGAGTACACATAATGCTCGTCGGTGCCGTCAATGATGAGCTTGAGGTTCTCGGCCAGCTCGTGCAGACGGCGCGAAATATCGCCCAGGTCGACGACGACCTCGGGTTTATCGGCAGCGACAGCCTGCACCAGCGCGGCAACATTTTTATCCGCCTGCTCCAGGGCATCGATAGCAGCGCTGGCAGACCGCAAGAAGTCATGCCAGTCATCCGACTCGCGCAACTCGGGGCCAATCCACAGATTTGCGCTGTCGTAGCCACCGCGGGCGCGACGGCCGAGCTCGCGCACGCCGTCAAACACCTCGGCGAGTGCCATGCTCGCGTGTGCGACCGTAGACGTCGCCTTCGCGGTGAGCCCCAGATAAAGCGTGGAGCCTTCGGATGTCGCCAAATCACGAGATACCTGGCTCAATGCACCGGAGCTCGACCCGCCAAGGCGCTCAAATAGCACACGAGATTCGTCCGCCGAGACCACGCGCGCCCACTGGCGGCGCGCCTCGCGCTCGATGGAATGGGCCTCGTCGATTACCCAGTGGCGGATGGGAGGCAAAATTCTCCCTTCGGCCGCAACGTTGCGAAACAGCAGGGAATGATTTGTGACCACGACATCGGCATGCGCCGCGCGACGACGGGCACCGTGGACGAGGCATTTATCGGGGAAGAACGGACACAGGCGGCGAGCGCATTCGCGTGAGGCCGTCGTAAAGTCGGGACGGTTGACGCTGCGCCAGCGAATGCCGAGCGAATCGAGGTCACCATCGGCAGATTGGCACACATACGCCATGATCACCGCAACCGCTGTGAGCGTGTCGGCAGGATCGCGCTTGGTGGTAATCTCGGCCTGACTTCGGCTCATGCGCTCGAGTTTGCGCAGGCACGGATAGTGGTCATATCCCTTGAGCGCACAGAATGACAAGCCTCCGTCCAGCTGTTCGGCGAGTTTTGGCAGCTCGTGGTACATAAGCTGATCGGCAAGATTATTCGATTTGGTCGCAATGCCAACGGTAATGTTGTTTCGGCGGGCGGCCTCGGCAAAGGGCACGAGATACGCCATCGATTTACCGACGCCCGTACCGGCCTCTATCACGCGATGCGTATCCGTAACCAACGCGTCGCGTACCTCGAGCGCCATGGCAATCTGCTCGTCGCGCGGCTCATAAGTGGGATACATGCGATTGACCAGGCCA
Source organism: Collinsella sp. SGI.033 (assembly GCF_050315135.1). Lineage (NCBI taxonomy): Bacteria > Bacillati > Actinomycetota > Coriobacteriia > Coriobacteriales > Coriobacteriaceae > Collinsella > Collinsella sp. SGI.033. The sequence goes on along the minus strand of NZ_JBNPOK010000024.1, from coordinate 3,019 downwards.
CCGGGGGCATAATCCGCCTCGATTTCTTCGCGGCTCGGCATGTTAAGAACCGGCAGCTCGTCGGCATCCACGCGATCATCGGCGCGATCGGCCTTGAGCACGTCGGCGCGGGCTGCGGCAAGCGAGAAAATCGAGCCGGGGTTTTGACCTGCCAAAAACGAGAAAATGGGACGATAGGACCAAGGAACATCCGCGTGCATATCCGCCAGACGCGCCATAAGGCCCTGCGGCAAGTCCGTAAGGGCAACCAGCAGCACGCGCCACACCCCACACAGGGCATCGACATCGGCATTTGCACGGTGCGACACGGAGTCGCAGCCAAACAGATCGGCCATAAAGGACAACTTGTGCGATGCCAGGCGCGGCAGCGCGATACGGGACAGCGCCAGCGAATCGATCCAGATGTCGCTGACGTTGACACCGCCCTTGACCGATTCGATGAATGATCGGTCAAACGTGGCATTGTGCGCGATAACCGGGCACCCGCCCACAAAATCGGCGAGCGCAGCCACGGCCTCTACAGCCGAGGGGGCATCGGCCACATCGGCGTTTGTGATGCTTGTGAGCTCAGTGATTTCGGCAGGGATCAGCTGCTTGGGATGCACAAACGTGTCAAAGCGGTCAACGACCTCGCGGCCCGAAAGACGGGCCGCGGAAATCTCGATAAGCTCGTTGTCCTGGACCGAAAGACCCGTGGTCTCGGTATCGAGGACGATAACATCCTCCTCGATAAGGCCAAACGATTGTGTGCGGGCACGCTCGGCAAGCGTTGCATAGGAATCAATGACAAACTGCGGCGTTCCAGGAGATACAGCATCCTCGATTAGCATGCAATGCCCGCTCGACGGAGACCCATGCGAATCAGACTGTCACAGACCTGCGGGAAGGTCATGTCTTTGGTATGACGAATCTCGTCCGGATACAGCGACGTATCGGTCATACCGGGAATCGTATTGGTCTCGAGGATGACGGGGCCGTCCTCGCTCACGATAAAATCGCTGCGCGAAATGCCCAGACAGCCGAGGGCTTTGTGGGCCGCACAGGCTAGTTCCTGGGCACGAGCATAGTTTTCGGGCGAAATCTGCGCCGGAATACGGTGGATATCCGTGGGATCGACGTACTTCACATCCAGGTCGTAGAACTCACAGTCCTCAGGCTTGCGAATCTCGACGATCGGCAGGGCGCGCACGTCATCCTCGCCGTAGACGCCTACGGTAATCTCGGTTCCCTCGATGCACTTTTCGACCAGCACCTTATCGCCGTACTCAAAGGCCTTGGCGATGGCGGCAGGCAGCTCAGAGGGCTCGTGTACCAGGGAGATGCCGTAGCTGGAGCCGTTGACGGCGGGCTTTACAAAGCAACGCTCGCCGCAAATCTCAACGATGCGATCGATATCAACCTCGTCGCCCGCCTCAAGCGCCAAACCGGGGGCAATGGGGATGCCTGCCTTGGCATACAGAAGCTTTGAAACCTCTTTATCGGCGCCACACGCGCTGGCGAGCACACCCGACGCCGTATAGGGGATACCCAGCGTCTCCATGGCTCCCTGCACGGCGCCATCCTCGCCGCCGGCGCCGTGCATGGCGATAAACGCCACGTCAAAATCGCCAGTTGCCATAGTCACCATAAAATCATCGGCAGCCGTATCGAGCAGCTCCACCGAAGTGTAGCCAGCCTCCTTTAGGGCCACCACGACGTTCTTTCCCGAATTGAGCGAAATCTCACGCTCGGCGGAATGGCCGCCCGCCAAGACCGCTACGTGCATGTTCTCTAGGCTTTTACCCGGCATGGGCAGACTCCTCCTCTATGATTTCTGCAGCTGATACCATATTGTAGCGATACCCCTTACATTTCCCCAAAATCGAAAGGCTTCCATGAATCCCAGGACTAAATCTCAGGACATTCGCGACTTGAGCCAAAACGATATTCGCGAGCTCGTGGCCGAACTCGGCCAGCCCGCTTTCCGCGCGAAGCAGCTCATTGAATGGGTTTTTGAGAAGAACGTTTGTTCGTTTGACGATATGACCAACCTTCCCAAGGCTTTCCGCGAGCAGTTAAAGGAGGCATTTGCCTTCGACACGCCGACCGAGCTCACCAAGCAGGTGTCCAAGGACGGCTCTCGTAAATACCTACTCGAGTACCACGATGGCATTTCTGTCGAGACCGTCGGCATGCCTCGTCGCAACAAGCTCTCTGTCTGCGTATCCACCCAGGCCGGCTGCGGAATGGGCTGCGCTTTTTGCGCTACCGGCCTCAACGGCCTCAGGCGCTCGCTAACCGCCCAGGAAATCGTCGACCAGGTACTTCACGTTTCCAATGACTTTGGCGAGCGCGCGACAAGCGTAGTGTTCATGGGCCAGGGCGAGCCTTTTGCCAACTACGATGAGGTTCTTAAGGCGCTGCGCATCCTTAATGACCCCGACGGTATCGGCATTGGTGCGCGCCATCTCACCGTGTCTACCAGCGGTGTTATTCCTGGCATCCGTAAGTTTGCCGATATTCCCGAGCAGTTCACCCTGGCTGTCTCGCTGCACTCCGCTATCCAGTCCACACGCAATAAGCTCATGCCCGGTGTCAAGAAATACACACTCCTGCGCCTTCACGAGGCACTGCAGCTCTACACCGAGAAGACCGGCCGCCGTCCGACGTACGAATATGCCATGATCGAGGGCGTCAACGACACCAACCCCGAAATGCAGGCGCTCTGCGACTTCTGCGAGGGCACGCTGTGCCACGTCAACCTGATTCAGCTCAACGATATTGAGGGCAGCCCGCTCAAGCCGTCACCGATCCATAAGGTAGAAGACCTTCAACGCCGTCTTGAGTCCCGTGGTATCGAGACCACGATCCGCAACTCCCGCGGCAACGATATCGATGCGGCTTGTGGCCAACTCAAGCAGCGTTTCAAAGTTCAGAAGAACGCGTAGGGGCGACCAGCCTAAACGTTTCATGTGAAACATCAGAAAGCCCCGGTTACTTAATTGAACTGCACCCCAAAACTTGGACGGCTTAAATAAGT